>NZ_JAIXMK010000253.1:0-1660 GCF_020328095.1 Streptomyces sichuanensis | reverse complement strand
CCCGTATTTCGCGCGGATGGCGCCCGTCGTGGACTGCCTGCAGGCGGACGCCACCCGCTGCGGGGGGATCACCGGCTGGCTGCGGGCGGCCGCCGTCGCCCAGGCGCACGGGCTGGAGGTCTCGGGGCACTGCGCGCCGCACGTGCACGCGCACGTCGCGGCGTGCGTGCCGAACCTGCGGCACATCGAGTGGTTCCACGACCACGCGCGCATCGAGGCGGCCTACTTCACCGGGGCCCTCGACCCGTCGGGCGGCACGGTCCGGCCGGGTGCGGGCGGCGAGCCGGGCCACGGGATGCGGTTCCGGCACGAGGAGGCGATCGCCCACCGCGTGCTGTGAACCGCTGCCCCGATGCCCGTCACCCCTGCGCGAGGAGCCCTGCATGAACGACGTCCAGGACGCCACCACCCGCTACCTGATGTACGGGCTGCTGCCCGGTTGGTTCGTGCCCGGGATCGCCGACTGGGCGTTGCACCGGCGCACCCGTATCGAGGACACGTCGGGGACGAAGGAGTCGGCGATCCACGCCCTGATGATGACCGAGGTGGGCGTGCCGTTGGCGCTGACGCTGCTGTGCGAGGTCAATCCGCTGCTGATGACCGTGCAGCTGGGGGCGACGGCGGCGCACGAGGCCACCGCCCTGTGGGACGTGCGGACGGCGGTGCGCAGCGACCGCGAGGTCACGCCGGTCGAGCAGCACGTGCACAGCTTCCTGGAGACCCTGCCGTTCGCCGCCCTTGCCTCGCTGATGTGCCTGCACCCCGGCCAGGTCCGTTCCCTGGTGCGCGGCGGCCGGGGCGATCCGCGCGCGTGGCGCCTGGTGCCGCGCCGCCGGCCGTTGCCGCGCGGCTATCTGGCCGGGATCGGGCTGGGGGTGGCGGCGTTCGTGGCGCTGCCGTACGCCGAGGAGTTCGTGCGGTGTGTGCGCGGGTCCCGGCGACGCAGGAAGAACCGGACAGAACGAGAGTTCGTGGAAAGGAAGTCATCGTGAAGGTCGCGTTCCTCGTGGCGCCCCAGGGCGTCGAGCAGATCGAACTGACCACTCCGTGGAAGGCGGTCGAGGAGGCCGGCGGGACGCCGCAGCTGGTGTCGACGAAGCCGGGGAAGGTCCAGGCGTTCCACCATCTCGACAAGGGCGACACGTTCCCCGTCGACAAGGTGGTGGGCGAGGTGGGGGTGGTGGAGTACGACGCCCTGGTGCTGCCGGGCGGGGTGGCGAACCCCGATTTCCTGCGCATGGACGACCGGGCGGTGGCGTTCGTGCGGGACTTCTTCGGGGCGGGCAAGCCGGTTGCGTCGATCTGTCACGGGCCGTGGACGCTGGTGGAGGCCGATGTGGTGCGGGGTCGTACTCTGACGTCGTGGCCGAGCCTGCGGACGGACATCCAGAACGCGGGCGGCTCGTGGGTGGACGAGCAGGTCAAGGTGTGCACGGGTGGCCCCAACACGCTGATCACCAGCCGTAAGCCGGACGATCTCAAGGCGTTCTGCGAGGCGTTCACGGAGGAGTTCCGTGCGGCACGGGGCGGGGGTGGCTGACGCAGGCGTGCCGGCCGGGTGAGGAGCCGCTGCCAGGCGCCTGCGCCGGGCGGCGGCTGCCGGGCGGAGGTTGGCCGGGCGGCGGTTGGCCGCCCCAGGTCGAGGTGGTGCCGGGGGGGG
>NZ_JAIXMK010000252.1:0-1662 GCF_020328095.1 Streptomyces sichuanensis | reverse complement strand
GCGCCAGCCGGCCGCGGCCGCGGCGGCCTCCGTCGCTCCGGCGGCCGCCGCCGAGGCTCCGGCGGCCGCCGTGAGTGCTGCCGCCGCCGCTCCCGTACTGTCGCCGCCCTCGCTCATCTCACGCCCCCGTGTCGTCGCGTCCGTCGCGTCCGGGTCCGTCTTCTTCCCGGACTTCTCCGACATAGACGCGCGGCACGCGCGCGGAGATGCGGGTGATGACTTCGTAGGCGATGGTTCCGGTCGCCCGGGCCCAGTCCTCGGCGGTCGGCTCGCCGCGGTCGCCGGGGCCGAAGAGCACCGCCTCGTCACCGACCTCGGCGCTGTCCCCGCCCAGGTCGACGACGAACTGGTCCATCGCGACCCGGCCCGCCACCGTGCGCCACTTGCCGCCCACCAGCACCGGGCCGGTGCCGGAGGCCGCCCGCGGGATGCCGTCCGCGTAGCCGACGGGGACCAGCGCGAGGGTCGTCTCACCGGGGGTGACGTAGGTGTGGCCGTACGAGACGCCGTGCTGTCCCGGCACGCGCTTGACCGAGGCCAGGGAGGCGGAGAGCGTCATGACCGGCTTGAGGCCGAAGTCCTCGGGGGCGCCCACCTCGGGGCTGGGCGACACGCCGTACATCGCGACGCCCGTGCGCACCATGTCGAAGTGGGTCTCGGACAGGGTGAGGGTGGCCGGCGAATTGGCGATGTGCCGGACCTCGGGGTTCAGCCCCTGGCGCTCGGCGTAGGAGACCGCGTCCCGGAAGACGTCGAGCTGCGCCCGGATGGAGGGGTGGCCCGGCTCGTCGGCGCACGCGAAGTGCGACCAGATGCCGGTGACCTTCAGCAGGCCGGCCTGCTCGGCGTCCCGCGCGGCGGCGACGAGCTTCTCCCAGTCGCCGGGCTGACAGCCGTTGCGGCCCAGACCGGTGTCGATCTTCAGCTGGACGCGGGCCGGGCGGCCTGCGGCGCGGACGGCCGCCGTCAGCTCGTCGAGGGCCCACAGCCCGCTGACCGATACGTCGATGTCCGCCTCGACGGCCTCGCGCCACGGGTCGCCGGGCGTCCACAGCCAGCACATCAGCCGGCCCCGGTCGCCCGCGGCGCGCAGCGCCAGCGCCTCGTGCGGAGTGGCCGTTCCGACCCACTGCGCGCCGGCCTGGCGCGCGGCCCTGGCGCAGGGCACGGCGCCGTGCCCGTACGCGTTGGCCTTCACGACGGCCATCAGCTGCGCACGGGGGGCACGGGCCCGCAGGGCACGTACGTTGGCCCGCAGGGCGGCCAGGTCGACCACGGCTCGGGCGCGCATCGGTGTCTCACTCATCCCCGTCAGTGTCTCAGGCCATGGTCCCCGGTGATGTCTCACGGGTGTCACAACCGGGGCGGACGGGGGAGGCTGTGCCCCATGAGGACTGCCTACAGCGTCGAGACGGTACGGGCCGCGGAGCGGGAACTGATGGCCGCGCTGCCCCCGGGCGCCCTGATGCAGCGCGCCGCCGCGGGCCTGGCGGCGGCCTGCGCGGACCTGCTGGGACGCCGCGTGTACGGGGCGCGGGTCGCCCTGCTCGTCGGCAGCGGGGACAACGGCGGCGACGCCCTGTACGCGGGCGCGCGCCTGGCCCGCCGCGGCGCGGGCGTGACGGCGGTGCTGCTACCGCCGGACCGCGCCCACGCCGGCGG
>NZ_JAIXMK010000251.1:0-1697 GCF_020328095.1 Streptomyces sichuanensis | reverse complement strand
GGGTCACGGCTAGTCTCCGTTCTCTTATCGGCGCGGGCCGCGCGGGCCGGCGGCCGCGGCTTTCGTGTCGAGGGACTGGAACAGCCCTAGGAGGTCGTCGAGCACCGCGACGAGCCCGCCCAGCAGCAGCCCGGCGAGGGCCGCCAGGACGAGGCCCGCCGGCTGCGTCCGGCCCGCCGACCCCGTGACCGCCGCCCCGGCCCCGGCGACTGCCGCGAGCAGCACGTTGCGCACGACGTGCCGCACCCCGAGCGGCGTCGACGACGTGCCGAAGCACCGGCAGGGCGTCCGGTCGCCCCGCCCGGCGACGACGGCCACCGCCCCCGCGAAGGCGAGGAGCAGCACCGCCGCGAGGACGAAGCCGGTCACGGCCGCCGCCGGAACCGGCACGGCGAGCAGCAGGCAGACGAGGCACTCGCCGGCCACCACCAGCGCGGCCAGCGGACGGACGAGCGGGGCGGGGAACAGCCGCATCTGCGCGAAGGAGTCGGCGAAGGCGTGAAAGGCGCGGGGCCCCGCCAGCTTCGTGGCGGCGGAGATCAGGAACATTCCCCCGATCAGGCAGCGGATCCCGACCTCTGGGTAGGACACCGGTTCTCCTCCACGGCTGTTCGCGGGCGAACGACCGGGAACACCGGTACACGGCGGCGTTCGGGTGCCGGCGCCGCGGAAACCGGTGTTCCCTCATGCATGCCTCCGCGCAAAAGCCGCCGTGCGGCGGCTCCCTACGGCGTCAGCACTTCGGACAGCTCTTCCAACAGTTGATCGAGCCGCAGTACGTGTTCACGCAGCAGGCGCTCCGGGCGCACTGCCAGCAGGAGTTGAAGCACTGGCACGCCTGGACGGACGCCGCCGCTTCGACCTTGGGCACGAACAGGCCCAGGAGCCTGCTGCCCATCGATTCAAGCCTCTTGGACATTTCCGCACTCCTTCTCGATCGAAGTGGTGCCCGCTCGCACGTCGCTGAGGAGCGGGCGAGGGTGAACGTCACTGAGCTTCGGCCCGCCGTCTCTCCGGGCGGACATTCGGAGTCTTGTGCGCCATCCGGAAAGGTGCCACCCGAATTCCGGCCAAGTGGCCGCCGTCAGACGTGCAGCTCCGGCGGGAAACCCGTCCAGCGCAGCTCCTCGGGCAGGTGGCGCATGTCGTTGGAGACGAGCACGGAGGACGGCCGGCCCGGCGCGTAGCGGATGACGGTCAGGGCCGCGTTGCACTGGTTCAGGCCCAGCCACCGCCACCG
Organism: Streptomyces sichuanensis; assembly: GCF_020328095.1. Lineage (NCBI taxonomy): Bacteria > Bacillati > Actinomycetota > Actinomycetes > Kitasatosporales > Streptomycetaceae > Streptomyces > Streptomyces sichuanensis. Next base: position 457 of record NZ_JAIXMK010000251.1, on the reverse strand, counting down.
GGGGGCGTCCAGCGCGGCGCGGACGAACCAGCCGATGAGGAAGTTGTGGGTGACGATCAGCTCGTGGCGCGCCTCGTCGCCCGGCACCGGGCCCGTGAAGCGCTCCAGGGCCTCCTCGGCGAGCGCCGCGCCGCGGACGGGGTCCTCCTCCGCGAACTGGGCGACGTAACGGAGGAGGAAGTCGGCCGAATCCGGCGGCAGTTCCTCCGCCCGGGGCACGTACGGGACGTAGTCCCCGGCGCACTCCGTCCGGTGCAGGGGAACGCCGTCGAGCCGGTCGGCGACGATCCGGGCGGTCTGCTCCGCGCGGGCCAGCGGGCTGTGGTGGACGGCCGCCAGCGGTACGCCCCGGAGCCGCTCACCGAGCAGGGCGGCCTGGCGGCGGCCGTTCTCCGCCAGGCCGCTGTGGTCCGGCAGCGCCTCGCCGTGCCGGGCGAGGTAGAGGTAGCGGGGGGCT
>NZ_JAIXMK010000250.1:0-1742 GCF_020328095.1 Streptomyces sichuanensis | reverse complement strand
CGGCCGGCGGGCGGCCGGCCGGCGGCAGCGGGGCGGAGAAGGTGGTCGGGGCTGGCAAAATGGCCTGGACGGTACTTTTAGCCGCTGTTCATCCGAACAGGGGCTCTTTTTGTGACCGCACACCTGTTGACCGCCGCACACGAAGACGTCGAGGCATGAACGTTTCTCTCTCTGACCACCGCGCCGATCGCCGCGCCGCCGGCGGGACCGCCGGCGCGACGGGCGGCCGACCCACCCGGGTGGGCGTGCTGGTGGCCGCGCTCCTCACGGCCTGCATCGCCTTCCAGCTCAACGCCAGCATGCTCAGCCCCGCGCTCAAGAGCATCGAGGACAGCCTCGGCGCCACGTCCGCCGAGATCGGGCTGACGCAGACCGCGTTCTTCACCTCGGCGGCCCTGTTCTCGCTGTTCCTGCCCCGCCTCGGCGACGTCATCGGCCGGCGCAAGGTGCTGGTCGGCATGCTGGCCCTGATGGCCGTGGGCTGCGTCGTCGCCGCCCTGGCGCAGAGCGTGCCCCTGCTGTTCGTCGGCCGTGTCATCCAGGGTGCGTCCGGCCCGACGGTTCCGCTGTGCCTGATCATGCTGCGGGTCGAGGTCACCGAGCCCAAGCGGTACGGCACCCTGCTGGGCGTCATCACCGCCGTCAACGGCGGCATCGCCGGCGTCGACTCGCTCGCCGGCGGGTTCCTCGCCGACAACCACGGCTTCCAGTCCGTCTTCTGGGCCATGGCCGCCGTGGCGGCCGTCGCCACCGTCCTCGTCGCCACCCTGACGCCCGAGACCAAGGTCCCGGCCGCGGACCGCATGGACTGGCCGGGCGTCGCCCTCCTCGTCGTCTCGGTCGGCTCGCTCCTCATCGCGCTCAACGAGGCCGGCAAACTGGGGGCCGCCCGCTGGGCCATGGTGGCCGGTCTGGTGGTCCTCTCCGCGATCGCCTTCGCCCTCTTCTGGCGGACCGAGGACCGCAGCAGCCACCCGCTGGTCGCCACCCGTCACCTCAAGCAGCGCGGCACGTGGGCGACGCTGCTGACCACCGTGCTCACGATGACCGGCGTGTTCGCCGTCATGAACGGGCTCATCCCGTCCTTCGCCCAGGACGCCGACGCCGGGCTCGGCATGAGCGCCGAGGAGTCCGCGTGGTGGACCCTCACGCCCTACGCGCTCGCCGGACTGGCCATGGGCCCGCTCGCCGGCCGGCTCGCCGCGACCTACGGCTACCGTCGCGTCCTGCGCATCGGTCTCGTCGGAGCGGTGGCGTCCGTCATCCTCATGATCGCCACCCTTCCGGCCCACTCGCACGGCATGCTCCTCGCGACCTCCGTCCTCGTGGGCATCACGTACGCCGGTGTGGCGAACATCGTCCTCAACGGTCTGGGCATCGTCCTCTCCCCCTCCGAGAACCCGGGCTTCCTCCCCGGCCTGAACGCCGGTGCGTTCAACCTCGGAGCCGGCCTCAGCTTCGCCCTGCTGTACGCCGTCAAGACCGCGGTCCTGCCCGACGACCCCGCCTCGGCCGACGGGTACACCGCCGGCATGATCGCCGGCGTGGTCATCCTGGCCGCCGCCATCGCGACGTCCTTCCTGATCCCCAAGCCGGTGGCAGCCGAAGCGCACGAGTGAGCACACGCGGCAGCACAGAAGGGCGGCGGCATCCCGTGCGGGATTCCGCCGCCCTTCCGGCGTTCCGAGTGACCCTGCCGAATCAGGCCGGATCAGTACGCGGAGTTGACGTTGTCCATCGAG
>NZ_JAIXMK010000249.1:0-1828 GCF_020328095.1 Streptomyces sichuanensis | reverse complement strand
CGACGTCCGGCGGCTGGCGGCCGCCGGGCTGGTCCGGACCCCGGAGGCGACCTCCCCCGGTGCCGCCGCCGGGTCCGCACGCGTGTCACCGCCCGTCCCCACCGCCGCCGCCCCGGAGATCTCCCTGCTCTACCGGATCCGCGACGCTTTGGAGGCCCTGTGACCCTGGAACGCCCCGCGACCGTGACGCGCCCCGGCTCGCCGCCCCACCGCCTCCCACCGCTCTCATGATGAGGCGCGCACTGAGACAGCTCACCGGAAGGAGACAGTCGATGACCGCCGCACCCGAGGTGCTCGCGGAGCTCCAGGGGTTACGTGTCCGGGTGCCGCACCTGACCGGTGCGCTGCTGGCGAGCACGGACGGGCTGGTGATCGCCCATCTCGTCGACGACATGGAGCCGGACGGCGTGGCCGCGCTGACCGCCGCGGCGCTGGGCGTGGGCGCGCGGCTGACGAACGCCGTGGGCCACGGCGGCTTCCGCGAGCTCGTCGTCAGCGGCGACCGCGGCTACGTGGCCACCTACGCGGCCGGCTCCTCGTGCGTCCTGACCCTGCTGGCCTCGGCCGACGCCAACGTGGGCCGGCTGAACCTGGAGGCGCGCAGGGCGGGTTCGCGGATCGCCGCCCTGGCGGACGACGCGCTGGAGCGCCCGCGCCGGACCTGACGACCCGGCCGGGAACCGCACGCACCATCGACACCCGATCGACACCTGGATGTGCCGATTTGCCGACATAACGACCACATTCATCACCCTTCATCACCGACTCCTTGTCGACACATCGTCGACTCGACGAAAGCGAATTCCTCATGGCGAACACCGAACTGGCACTCAAGGACGCGATGAGCTCGATCGACGGGGCCATCGGCGTGGCCCTCGTCGACTACAGCAGCGGCATGGCCCTGGGCACCCTGGGCGGCACCCAGTCCCTGGACCTCAACGTCGCCGCGGCCGGCAACACGGATGTCGTGCGCGCCAAGCTGCGCGCCATGGAGATGCTCAACATCCAGGACAGCATCGAGGACATCCTCATCACCCTCGGCACCCAATACCACCTGATCAGGCTGCTGACGGGCCGGGGCGGCAACGGCCTCTTCCTCTACCTGGTCCTCGACGGCAAGCGGGCCAACCTCGCCATGGCCCGCCATCAGCTCAAGCGCATCGAGGCGGAGCTGGAGGTCTGACCCGGTCCGGCCGCCCACCGCAGCCGGGCCGAAGTGGCCCGTGCCGACGACGGCTTGGGTTCCGCTGCCCGAATGGCTGACGGCGTTTCGGGTGGAAAGCCGGTGCGCTCCGCGGTGTTGGCGCCGCACGCCTGGCGCCCTGTCAGGGCGCCGGCGCCGCGGCCGGGACGGCGCTGGGGCACGTCATGTGGCGAAGGGTCAGATGCTCTCCGATTGCGGGGGCCGGACACCCGCCGCAAGGTGATCGGGAAGATCATTCCTCATCTCCGCTCGAAGGAGTAGGACCATGGGTGCCTCCCGAAAAACCAGCCTTCTCGTCTCCGGCGCGGTGTGCGGTGCGCTCGTCATGGGCGCGGCCGGCTACACCGCCACGGCCGGTACGGCGTCCTCGGCGCCGGGCTCGCCCCGTGCCGGCGCCGCGGCGCAGGTTCCACCGCCCTCCGCGCTGCGCAAGGCCGCGGGCCAGGGCATGCGGGCCATCGACGAGAACGTGATCGGCAAGGAGGCGGCCGAGGCCGCCGCCGCGGAGTGCGGGGCGGTGCGGGAACAGGGCCGGGCGCCGAGCGAACGGTGCGCCGTGCTGCAGGAGAACCTGGGGACCCTGGGCAAGGCCCGGGCCGGTCTGGAACGGCAGGCGGGATCGGC
>NZ_JAIXMK010000025.1:0-35235 GCF_020328095.1 Streptomyces sichuanensis | reverse complement strand
CCCTGACGTCCGGCCCGCGGGTGGCGCCTCGGTCCTGACGTCCGGCCCGCGGGCGGTGGCCCCGGCCCTGACGTCCGCTCCGCGGGTGGCGCCTCGGTCCTGACGTCCGGTCCGCGGGTGGTGGCCCCCGGCCCTGACGCCTGGCCCGCGGGCGGTGGCCCCGGCCCTGACGCCCGGTCCGCGCGTGGTGCCTCGGTCCTGACGCCCGGTCCGCGGGCGGTGCCCCGGCCGGTGGGAGGTCGTCAGAACAGTGGTTCCGGGGGTGGCGGGGGTTGCGCCGGGCGTATCGGGGCCGTCGTCCGGGCGTCCGGGGCCGCGGCCAGGAGGGGGCGGCCCGCCAGCCGGCGGGCGTCCACGAGGAGGAGGCCGGCGTCCGTCGTCTCCACGTACACGTCGGGTCCGGCCACCGCCGCGACCCGGCCCGCCACCGTGCACCCCGCCGCGAGTTCGACCACGCCGTACCCCGGCCGGATCCGCTCCAGGTGGAACGCGCTGTCGTGGTGCACCGGCGTGAACGGCCGGACGTCCAGCGACTCCGGCAGGCCGGCGAGGCCGCGTGCCCGCTCGTGCAGCGCCGCCAGCTCCGCCGACCTCCGCTCCTGCGGGGGCAACGGGCAGCGGGCGGCCCGCTTGGCCGCGTACGGGAAGCGGTCGGGCACCGCCAGCGCCGCGCCCAGCACGGCCTCGGCCCGCCGCGCCGCCATCAGCGGACCGCGCCCGAGCAGGGCGTACGACAACGCCGCCTGCTCCAGCAGCCGTACGCCCTCCCGCTCGGCGGCGGTGATGCCCACCTTGACCAGCCCGGGGCCGAACCACGCCAGGTAGACGTCGTACGGGCGCGGGTCGTCGGCCATGGTGTCGGCCGCCACCGAGTGCGAGCGGTCCAGCCGGGCGCACGCCGCGCACTGCGCGGAGACGGCGGCTCCGGGCACCTCGGCCCCGGCCGGGCACGGTGTGTGCCGCCCGCTCCTGCGCACTCCCACACACCGCCGCCGGTCACCCGTGGTGAACGCCAGCTCCCGGCCCGGCGGCAGCGGCGAGAGGCGCTCCCCGTGCCCGGGGTGCCGCCACACCAGCGCCGGGCCCGCGGCGCTCCATCGCAGCCCCGCACACCACCACGGCTCACGCTCCGGACTCATTGCCATCCGCCCGCCCCTTTCCTTCCACCCCCATGGTGTCAGCGGCCACTGACACCGGCGGGAAGGGCTCAGCCGTGCCGGGCGACCGCCCGGCGCGTCCCGTACGCGATCAGCGACGCCGTGGCCGCGAGCCCGGCGACGGTCGTCAGGGCCACGGGCAGCGAGCACCAGTCCGCGACGAAGCCGATGGCGGGCGGGCCCAGCAGCATGCCGCCGTAGCCGAACGTCGACGCGGCGGCGACGCCGCCGGGACCGGCCAGCTCGCCCGCCCGGCCGATGGCGACCGGGAAGATGTTGGCCAGGCCCAGCCCGGTGACCGCGAAGCCCGCGAGCGCACCCCAGACCGTGGGGGCCAGCGAGCCGGCCAGCATGCCCAGCGCCGCCGTGGCCCCGCCCAGCACCAACACGCGTGTCTGTCCCAGCCGTTCCAGCAGGGCGGTGCCGGTCAGTCGTCCGACGGTCATGGCGAGCGCGAAGACGGAGTAGCCGACGGCGGCGACGCCCGGCCGCGCGGAGAGGTCCTGTTCGAGGTGGAGCGCGCCCCAGTCGGCGAGCGCCCCCTCGCCGTAGGCCGTGCACAGGGCGATCAGGCCGAAGACGGCGACCAGACGGCGCTCACGCCCCTTCGCGCGCCCGCCACCGGATGCCTCCTGCGGGTGATTCCCGGGAGCGGCCGCGGTGCGGGCCGGGCGCTCCGGCGGCCGGGGAGCGGGGTGGGAGAGCAGGGTGCGGCCGGGCGCCGCCGCGACGACGAGCCCGGTCGCCGTCAGGAGCAGCAGGTGCCGGGTGACGGACAGCTGGCCCGCGAGCAGCCCGCCGAGCCCCGCACCCAGCATCCCGCCGACGCTGAACGCGGCGTGGAAGCTGGGCATCACCGGCCTGCGCAGCGCGGCGACGAGGTCGACGGCCGCGCTGTTCATGGCGACGTTGATGCCGCCGTAGGCGGCGCCGAAGACGAGCAGGACCAGCCCGAGGGCCGGCGCGGAGTGGGTCAGCGGGGGCAGGGCGATGCCCAGCGACATCAGGACCGCGGCGGCGACCGTGACCGGATGGCTGCCGAAGCGCCGGCACAGCCGGCCGGTGGCCACCATCGTGGCCACCGCGCCGGCTGACACGCCGAGCAGCGCCAGGCCGAGGCCGCCCGCGGAGGCCCCGGTCTGTTCCTTGATGGCGGGAATGCGGACCACCCAGCCGGCGAAGAGGAAGCCGTCCAGGGCGAAGAAGAGGGTCAGGGCGGTACGGAGACGGCGGAGGGCGGGACTGTCCGAAACCGGATGCCCGCCCCGGCTCAGGGCCGTCCGTATTTTGTTTAGCGTCGGCACAAAGTCAGAATAGGGGCGTGACGCAGACTCGGACAACACGTTTGGAGCGTGGCCGGGGCGCCCTCGGCCCGGCCCTGGCGCTCGTACACACCGGACGCGCCCCCACGCGCGCCGTGCTCACCGCCGAACTCGGGGTGACCCGCGCGACCGCGGGCGCCGTGGCGGCCGAGCTGGAGGCGCTGGGGCTGATCCAGGTCGACCCGCACCCGGTGGCGGCCGCAGGCTCCCAGGGCCGGCCCTCCCACGGGCTCTCCATCGCCCCGCACGGCCCGGTCGTCCTCGCCGCCCAGATCCACGCCGACGGCTTCCGCGCCGCCCTCGTCGGCCTCGGCGGCCGCATGGTGGCCACCGCCCCCGGCTGCATGACCGTGCCCGCGGACCCCGCCCACATCATCGACGCCGTGGTCGAGGCCGGGGCGGAGCTGCTGCGCACGACCCGGCGGCGCTGCCTGGGCGCGGGGCTCGCGGTGCCGTCGGCCGTCGCCGAGCCCGACGGCACGGCCCTGAACCCGCTGCACCTGTCCTGGCCTACGGGCGCCCCCGTCGCGGAGCTGTTCACCGAGGCCCTCGCCAAGTCGGGGGTGCTCGGCCCGGGCGGCACACCCGTCACCGGCGTCGCCGGGAACGACGTCAACCTCGCCGCCCTCGCCGAGCACCGCCACGGCGCGGGCCGTGGGGCGCGGCACCTGCTGTGCGTGGCCACCGGCCACCGCGGCGTCGGCGGCGCGCTCGTCGTCGACGGCCGGGTGCACAGCGGCAGCTCCGGCCTGGCCCTGGAAGTGGGGCACCTCACCGTCAACCCCGCGGGACTGCCCTGCCACTGCGGGAGCCGCGGCTGCCTCGACGTGGAGACGGACCCGCTGGCCTTCCTCACCGCCGCCGGGCGCGAGCCGGGCCCGGCCGTCTCCCTGCTGCAGCAGTCCCGCGACCTGCTCCGTTCGGAGTACGCCGACCCCACCGTGCGGGAAGCGGCCGAACTCGTCGTCGACCGGCTCGGCCTCGGCCTCGCCGGCTTGGTGAACATCCTCAACCCGGACCGCATCGTCCTCGGCGGCCTCCACCGCGAGCTCCTGGAGGCCGACCCCGAGCGGCTGCGCGCGGTCGTCGCGGACCGCAGCCTGTGGGGCCGCAGCGGCAGCGTGCCGATCCTGTCCGGCACGCTCGACCACAACAGCCTCATCGGTGCGGCCGAAGCGGCCTGGCAACCCGTTCTGGACGACCCGCTGGCGGCACTGGGCTGAACCGGCGCAACGCCCCTGCAGGCGGCGTCCCTGCCGCAGCCCCCCGTCCGCCGCGGCCGGGCCCACCCGCGCCGCCGCCTTCCGTGCCGTCCGAGCCGGCCGTCCGTGCCCGCCGTCCTTCCGCAGAGTCCCTGACCGCCGCCTTCCGTGCCGTTCCTCCCCGCCGCTCCCACCCGTCGGCCCGGCGCCCCGTCAGCCGGGGACGGTCGCCCGCACGGGGGAGTGCGTGTGCAGCGCCGCCGGACGCAGCCTCACCGGGGCGCTGCGGAAGGCCGGTTCGTCCAAGGGCGGCAGCCCGAGAGCCGGCCGGTCGAAGGTGACGGCGGTCTCCGTGCTGCGCGCGGCCCGGGGGGCCGCGGGCGTCGCCTGCGGGACGGACAGCGTGAACCAGACGACCTTCCCGCCGTCGTGGCGCTCCCGCACGCCCCAGCTCGAACTCAGCGCCGCCACCAGGGCGAGGCCGCGGCCGTGCGTGCTGTCCGTGGCCGCGTCGCCGACCGTGGGCAGCCGCGGATCGTGATCCCGCACCGAGACCGTGAGCCGGTCCAGCATGAAATCGATCTCGACCGTGCAGCGCTTGTCCGGCTCGGCATGCTGGTGGACGTTGGTCAGCAACTCGGTGACACCGAGCGCCGCAAGGTCGATGAGCGGATCGAGGTGCCAGTAACGCAGCTGCGCAGATACGATTCTGCGGACCTGGCCGATCCGCGGCGGCAGAGCCTGGAGCTCTACGGTGCAGTGCTTGTTCACTCGGCTGATCACGGCTGCGACTCCCTGGGAAGTAGGGCTAGCCTGACGCAGATACGCGTGGCGATACGCGGAAACGCGTGGCGATACGCGCCTTTTCCGGGTCGGCGGCGCCCGGCCGCCGGCCCCGCCGGCGGGCCCCGGAGCGCAGCACGACCGCTGGCCCGTAGCGTGACCGCCGACCACCCTCAGTGATGCCGGTACGCATAAAGCGTCGACTCTCGCGGCCACCTTCGCAACTCCTGCACCCCTCAGTGCTTCGGCGTGCTTCCGTGCGCCGACCGCACGACCTCCAGGAAACGGTTGACCGCAGCCGCTCCGCCGTTCTCGGCGGCCGCCCCGGGGGTGCTCAGGGTGAGGGTGTAGCGATTGCCGTTGACGGTCGCCCGGGCCCGGTCCCCGGCCGAGAACCACGGCTTGCTCGCCTGGACCGAGTCCACGGGTGCGCTGTCGATCTCCCGGCCGTAGCTGGTCAGCAGCTCCAGCCTGCCGTTGTGGATCTTCACCTGGCCGGCCCGGGTGAGGGAACGACGGGATCGCTCGATCCGCACCCCGGTCGCACTGAACTCCGGCTCCGCCACGGCGCACCGCCTCTCCGGCCGAACGGTCTCCTCTCGTGCGCAGTCTGCCCGCGAGCAGGCCGGTGCACCAGTACACCTTTATGATCGAAATGCCCGAGTGATCCATGCGAGACGTGATCCGCAGAGACCGGACGGACAGCCTCCGGCCGGCCACCGGCACCGTGAGGAGCAGCGCGTGAACGCCACAGCGCACCCGGGGGCGTCCGGCGCGGCAGAGCCGCCGGGCGGCTCACCCCTCCCCACCCTGGACGTGGACCGCAGCGACCCGGCGTACCGGGCCTGGCTGAAGGAAGCGGTCCGCAAGGTCCAGGCGGACGCGAACCGTTCCGCCGACACCCACCTGCTGCGCTTCCCCCTGCCGCAGGAGTGGGGCGTCGACCTGTACTTCAAGGACGAGTCCACCCACCCGACGGGCAGCCTCAAGCACCGCCTGGCCCGGTCGCTGTTCCTCTACGGGCTGTGCAACGGCTGGATCCGGCCCGACGCCTGCGTCATCGAGGCGTCCAGCGGCTCCACCGCCGTCTCCGAGGCGTACTTCGCCAAGCTGATCGGGGTGCCCTTCGTCGCCGTCATGCCGCGCACGACGAGCAGGGAGAAGTGCCGGCTGATCGAATTCCACGGCGGCCGCTGCCATTTCGTGGACGACCCCCGGGCGATGTACGCGGAGGCGGCCGCCCTCGCCCGGCGCACCGGCGGCCATTACATCGACCAGTTCACCTACGCGGAACGGGCCACCGACTGGCGCGGCAACAACAACATCGCCGAGTCGGTCTACCACCAGCTCCGGCTGGAGCGGTACCCCGTGCCCGCCTGGATCGTCGCGACCGCGGGCACCGGCGGCACCTCGGCCACCATCGCCCGCTACATCCGCTACCTGCAGTACGACACCCGCGTCTGCGTCGCCGACCCGGAGAACTCCTGCTTCTTCGAGGGCTGGCGCGACCACGACCCGTCCGCGCGCGACGACCACGGCTCGCGCATCGAGGGCATCGGCCGGCCGCGCATGGAGCCGAGCTTCGTCCCGGGCGCGATCGACCGGATGATGAAGGTCCCGGACGCCGCCAGCGTCGCCGCCGTGCGCGCCCTGGAACTGGCCATCGGCCGCAAGGCGGGCGGCTCCACCGGCACCGGCCTGTGGAGCGCCCTGAAGATCGTCGCCGAGATGGTCGGCGAGGGGCGCCCCGGCAGCGTCGTCACCCTCATCTGCGACCCCGGGGAGCGGTACCTCGACAAGTACTACTCCGACGCCTGGCTCGCCGAACAGGGCCTGGACATCACGCCGTACACCATGGCGATCAGCGCCTTCCTGGCCACCGGCCGCTGGCCCTGCTGACGGGACCCGGGCGCCCTCACTCCGCGGGGCGCCGGATGTCCACCGGATCCGCCGCGGGCTCGGCCACCACCAGCTCCGGCAGCCGCTCGGCCATTTCCGCGCGCGCCCTGGTGGGCAGCCCGGCGTCCGTCACCAGCGCGTCGACCTCCTCCAGCGTGGCGAAGGAACTCAGGCCCACCGTGCCCCACTTCGTGTGGTCCGCCAGCACCACCACCCGCCGGGCCGACCGCACGAAGTGCCGGTTGGTCTCCGCCTCGGCGAGGTTGGGCGTCGACAGGCCGGCCTCGACCGAGATGCCGTGCACACCGATGAACAGCACGTCGAAGTGCAACGACCGGATCGCCGCGTCCGCGACCGGCCCGACCAGCGTGTCGGAGGGCGTACGGACCCCGCCCGTCAGCACGACCGTCGCCGCGCCCGGCCGCGCCGCCGGCCCGGACGCCGCCACCGACCGCTGGGCGTGGTGGAAGACATCGGCGACCCGCACCGAATTCGTGACGACCGTCAGATCCGGGATGTCCACCAACCGGTGGGCCAGAGCGAAGGCAGTCGTCCCGCCCGCCAGCGCTATCGCACTCCCGCGAGCGGCCATGCGGGCCGCGGCCCGCGCGATGTCCTGCTTGGCGCTGAGCTCCAGCGCCGACTTCGCCTCGAACCCCGGCTCGTGCGTGGTCGCCTCCGCCACCGGCACCGCGCCGCCGTGCACCTTTTCCACGACCCCCTGCCGGGCCAGCGCGTCCAGATCGCGACGGACCGTCATGTCCGAGACGTTCAGGCGTCTCGTCAGCTCGTTGACCCGCACCCCGCCCCGCCGTCTGATCTCGTCGAGGATCAGGGCGCGTCGCTGCTCCGCCAGGAGATTCTGGTTGTCGCCCACCCGGCCCGTCCTTTCCGGTCGGCCACCGCTCACCACGCGGGCACATCCTCCCATGCACATATGACAGTGGCCGGATCCGTTCAGGCGGGCGGGAGTTCGGGCAGATCCTCCGGATACAGCAGACTCAGGTCGTCGGTGCTCGGTGCCGCCAGCTGCGCCACCCGGCCCGCGTGCCGCTCCACCATCGCCTCGAACGTCTGCCGGGCGGTACGGCCGTTGCCGAAGGCCGGACCCTTCGGGATCGCCGCGAAGTAGCGCAGCAGCGCCTCGGCCGCACCCTCGCCGATGCAGTACTCGTGCTCGTCGGCCTGCTGCCGCACGATGCGCAGCAGCTCCTCGGGCCCGTAGTCGCCGAAGGTGATGGTGCGTGAGAAGCGGGACGCGACACCGGGGTTGACCGTCAGGAAGCGCTCCATCTCGGCTGTGTAGCCGGCGACGATGACCACCACCTCGTCACGGTGGTCCTCCATCAGCTTCACCAGCGTGTCGATGGCCTCCCGGCCGAAGTCGCGCCCGGAGTCCTCCGGGCACAGCGCGTACGCCTCGTCGATGAAGAGCACCCCGCCGCGCGCCCGGTCGAACGCCTCCTGGGTGCGCAGGGCCGTCGAGCCGATGTGCTCGCCCACCAGGTCCACGCGCGAGACCTCCACCAGGTGACCGCGCTGCAACACCCCCAGCGAGGCGAGGATCTCGCCGTACAGCCGGGCGACGGTCGTCTTGCCCGTACCGGGCGAGCCGGTGAAGACCAGGTGCCGGCGGACGGACGCGGCCTTGAGCCCCGCCTCCAGCCGCCGCCGCCCGACCTCGATCATGTCCGTCAGGGCCCGCACCTCGCGCTTGACGCTCTCCAGGCCCACCAGCGCGTCCAGTTCGCCGAGAACGGCAGCCGAGGAACGCTCCTCCCCGGCCCCCTCGCCCGACGGGCGCGCGGCCGCACCGGCACCGGGCGCACGCGGCCCCGGCACCCCGGCCGGCGCCGGCACGACGGGCCGGCCGGCCGTAGCCACGGCGGCCACCGGCGCGGCGGCGCGCGCGGCAGACCCCGGCACCGCCCCGTCGTCGCTCGTACAGCCGCGGCTGACCGGCCCCTCCTCGGCGAAGGCGTAGCCGCCGCGCGCGCACCGCTCCGTACGGCAGCCCGTCAGGGTCGCCCGGCAGCCGTCGATGACGTGGAATCCGTAGCCGTCGCTGCCCGTCACCCGGCAGTCGTCGAACGTGCCACGGCCCTCCGCCGACACGTAGAAGCCCGCCTCCACCGGCGAGGTCACCGTGCAGCGCTCGACGACCGGGTCCGCGCCCTTGGTGACGATCACGCCGGTCGACGTGGCGTCCACGGCACAGTCCGCCAGCGTGCCGCCGCTGCCGTGGCCGCGGAACCAGACGCCGGTGGTGGCCTCGCGGATGCGGCAGTCCCCCAGGCGGGCCGTCGCCCCGCCGCTCACCGACACGGCCGTGCCCCGCACCCGCGACAGGTCGCTGTCCGAGACCTCCGCGCGCGAGCCGCGGTCCAGCACGAACAGCGCGTCCGGCACGTCGTGCACCCGGCAGGAGGCGAGGGCGGCGCTCGCACCGTCGCTCACCCACACCGCCGGGTAGTCACCCGTGCTCTCGTGGATCTCGCACTCGCCGGCCTCCACCCGCGTGCCCGGATCCCACACCGACAGGCCGTTGCGGCCGAAGCGCCGGACGGCCGAGCGCGTCATCGTCAGCACCGAGCGGGAGCGCAGGTCGACCGCGTTCTCCGGGACGTCGTGGATGTCGCAGTCGGCCAGCGTCAGCACCGCGTCGGTGTCCAGCGTCACGCCGTCCGCGGACGTGCGGTGCACCCGGCAGTCGGTGAGGCGGCCCGTGGCGCGCCCCGCCACCTGCACCCCCGTGCCCGTGATCTCGTACACCTCGCAGCCGACCGCCTCCAGCGCACTGCCCTCGCCGGTCAGCGACAGCCCCGCCCCCCGGGCGTGGTGCACCCGGCAGCGCTCCAGGCGCGGCTCCGCCCCGCCGCGCACGCTGACGCCCGCCTGCCCGGCCGCCACCACCTCGCACTCCTCGAAGACGCCGCCCGCACCGTCCAGCACGCTGATGCCGATGCCCCCGGGATTGTCGACGGTGCAGCGCCGCACCGCCGGCCGGGCCCCGCCGCGCACCTCGATGCCGGCCGCCGAACGCGTCACCACCCGCAGGTCGGCCAGGTCCGGCGCCGCACCGCCCTCGACGAGGAGCGCCGGCTCGGTCGCGTCGTGGCCCTCGATCCACAGGTCCCGCAGGACCGCCGGGCCCCGCAGCGTCACGGCCACGCCCTCGGCCGGCGCGATCCGCACCGAGCCGCGCGCGCCGCCCTCGCTGCCCCGCAGGGTGACGGCGCGGGAGACGACCAGGTTCTCCCGGTACGTGCCCGGCGCCACGGACAGCACATCGCCGTCGGCCGCCGCCTCCAGGGCCGCTGCGAGGGAGTCGTACTCTCCCGTGCGCCGCCGCCAGCGCGACGTGCCGGTGTGCGTCACGTGGACCGAGCCCTGTGCCATGGTGCTGCTGCGCCCCCACCTCGACGTGTGTGTGCATCCGGGACGGATGAGTACCGGCCGGCCCCACCGTAGCGCGCGCGGCGCACGGGAGTTGACCTCTCGGCTGCTTGCCCTGTGGTGGTCAACTGCCCGCGTCCGCCCGGCCCCAGGTGTGCCCGGCCCGCTGCCACGCGCGGTCCCACCGGGCGTAGCGCCGTTGCACGAGCCGCCAGACGAACAGCCGGCGCACCCCTTCCACCAGGCCGGCCGCGGCGGCCGCCGAGCCCAGCCCGGCGAGGGCCGCGTGGACCCCGGCGGTGGCACCGTCCATGGGGCGGCCGGCGACCTCCCCCCGGTCGTCCGTCCACAGCGGGAAGCGCTCACCGGGGCGCGCGGCCTGGCGGACGGCCACCAGACCGTTGTGCTCCCGCCCGTCCCGGCCCCGCCAGTGCGCCAGGACCCTGCGGTAGCCCTCGCGTCCCGCGGAGGACTCGTGGTCCGTGCCGTCGGAACCGCCGGAGACCGAGCGGACGGCGGTGGCGCTCACCAGATGCCGGTGCCGGTGCTGGACGTGGACGGCCTCCTCCAGCGCCTCATGGGCGAGGGAACCGGTGATCCAGCCGACGGCCGGTCCCACCAGGAGCATCAGCACCACGGCCACCACCCCCGCCCAGGCTTCGAGGACATCGGTCCGGCGGCGCAGCGGATTGCGCCGCCACCGCCATACGAACGCCGTCGCGCGCATGGTGCTCACCCCCTACGCGTCCGTAAATACCTCACACAGGGCATCGCATGCGGAGGAAGGCGGCGGAGAGAGCAAAATCACCCCTCGCGGAGGGCGGCGGGGGCGGCGCGTTGACGACGGGCCGCCCGCGGGGACCGCCGCGGGCGCAGGGAGGGACGTCAGTCGAGGACCTCGAAGGCGTCCCCGACCCGCACCACCCCGGTGTGCTCCGGTATCAGGTTCTGACCGAACACCAGCTTCTTGCCGATCCGGTGGTGCCGGGCGAGCGTGCGCAGCGGCTCCTTGCCGCGCTCGGCCGTGCGCTGGTCGGTCGTGGTGACGACACACCGGCCGCAGGGCTTGACGACGCGGAAGGCGACCTCGCCGATGCGCACCCGGCGCCAGCCGTCCTCGGCCCAGGGCTCGGTGCCGTCGACCACCACGTTGGGCCGGAAGCGGTTCATGGGCAGCGGGCCCTCGCCGGGATGATCGCCCGCGGCGATCAGGGAGTTGAGCTCCCGCAGCGAGGCGGTCGTGGTGAGGAGCAGCGGATAGCCGTCGGCGAAGCTGACCGTGTCGCCGGGGGCCGCGTAGCGCGGGTCGACCGGGCGGCGGCGCGCGGGGTCGTCCATGTGCAGCAGCCGGGTCTCGTTGCCCAGGTAGGCGGTCAGCCAGGCGTCGGCCGCGGCTCCCGCACGGACCGCCTCGACCTTGTCCTCGAAGATCTCCACCGGGGTCGTGCCGGCTTCGTCCCCGTGCGGGGGCACGGGGACGTCGAGCGGCGCGAGCCCGGGGGCGGTGAGTCGCACGCCACCGCCCGGGAGCGGCTCGGCCGAGGCCAACGCCAGCCTCGGCTCCTGCCGTTGGGTGATGAACCGGCCGTCCGGCGTGGCCAGCATCCACCTCCGGTCCCCGGCGAGCCCCCACGGCTCCACGGCCGCCTCACCGGGCGCACACCCCGCCATCGACTTGACCGGATAGAAGTGGACGGCTGTCAGCACAGGCTTGTACATGAAGCCATTTTGCCAGCCGGATATGACAATTGACCCGCCGGGACGGACGTCAGTAGCCGCCCTGGTCCGGGTAGGGACGGTTGCCGTACTGCTCGTCGTACGAGGCGGGGCGCGGCGCGGCCGGCCGCATCGCCTCGTAACCCCCCGGCGCTCCGGGGCCCTGGGGCCCGGCCGCGGGACGCTGCTGCTGCGGGCCCGGGTAGGGGCGCGGCGCCGACGCCTGCTGCGGGATGTAGGGCGCGGCGGCCTGCTGCAGCCCGGGACCCTGCTGGCCGTACTGCGGCGCCTGGCCCGCGTAGCCCGGCTGCGGGGCCTGCGGCCCCGGGTGGGAGGAGGGGCCGGAGGGCAGGGCCGGCAGTGCGGGCAGGTTGCTGCTGCTGCTGCCGCCGAACGACGGCGGAGTGCCGCCGCCGAAGTCGTACGGCGACGAGACCCGGATCGGCGCGATCTGCGGGGTGCCCCGCTCGGCGACGAGGCTGTCGTAGATGGGGGTGTCCGGGAAGGAGGACGAGGCGTAGTAGCCGCCGCCGTAGGTGCTGCGGGGGGAGGTCATAGCCCATAAGTTAAGCCCATGGTGTGCCGGTTGGGGAGCCCGGTATACCGGTTGATTGCGCTGCTCGCGGGGGTTGTCGACGACCAATGCGAGCGAACTCGGGAAAATCGGTCGCCAAGGTACGTCGGAATCGTGTAAAGACCGGCTCATTTCGGAGCGGCACGGAGGGGTGGACCATGGGCATGCTGAAAGGCGCCAATGTCCGGATACCTGCGCAGGTGGTACGGATCGAGCTCGGCTGGCGGACGGGACCGGGCATCCCCGACGTCGACGCCTCGGCCCTGCTCCTGACCTCGGGCAAGGTCCGCTCCGACGCGGACTTCGTCTTCTACAACCAGCCCCGGCACCCCTCCGGCGCGGTGCGCCACGACGGCAAGCGCTCCGACGGCGCCGACGTGCGGGACACCCTCACCGTCGATCTCGGCGCCCTCGACGCGGCCGTCGAGCGCGTCGTGATCGCCGCCTCCGCGGACGGCGCCGCCTTCGGGCAGGTGCCGGGGCTGCACATCCGGGTCCTGGACGCGGCGGGCGGCGGCGAGCTCGCCCGGTTCGACAGCCGGGACGCCACCGTCGAGACCGCCTTCGTCCTGGGCGAGCTCTACCGGCGGCAGGGCCAGTGGAAGTTCCGGGCCGTGGGCCAGGGATACAGCAGCGGCCTCCACGGCCTGGCGACCGACTACGGCATCACCGTCGACGACCGCGCGCCCGTACCACCCCCGCGCATCACCGCCCCCGCGTCGCCCCCGCGCACCACCGCCCCGGCGGCCCCGGCCGCCCGGACGCCCGTGGCGCGGCCACCGGAGCCCCGGCCCGTCCCGCCCGCGCGGCCCGTCAGGGTCACGCTCACCAAGGCCGCCCCCACCGTCTCCCTGGCCAAGCAGGGCAGCACCTCCGGCACCATGCGCGTCAACCTCAACTGGCAGATGATGCGGCCGGCCGCCACCGGCTGGGGGCAGCGGCTGACCCAGGCCATGGCCGGCTCCACGGCCCTCGACCTGGACCTCGGCGCCCTCTTCGAACTCACCGACGGCACCAAGGGCGTCGTCCAGGCCCTCGGCAACACCTTCGGCTCCCTCCACCGCCCGCCCTACATCCACCTCGACGGCGACGACCGCACCGGCGCAGTGGAATCCGGCGAGAACCTCACGATCAACCTCGACCACGCCGGCGCCTTCCGGCGCATCCTCGTCTTCGTCACCATCTACGAGGGCGCCACCAGCTTCGCCGGCCTGCACGCCACCGTCACCCTCCAGCCGCAGCGCGGCGCCCCCGTCGACTTCCTCCTCGACGAGTGCACGGTCGCGTCCAACGTCTGCGCACTGGCCCTCATCACCAACAACGGAGGCGACCTGGTCGTCCAGCGCGAGGCCCGCTACCTCGTGCCCCGCCGTGGCATCAGCCCCCAGCGCACCCTCGACGAGGCGTACGGCTGGGGCCTGACGTGGACGCCCGCCCGCAAGTGAGGCGACCGCCCCCGCACCGGGCGCGTCCTCAGGGCGCGGCCTCCGGGCGTGCGTACGTACGCCCCTTCCAGGCCGCGCCCCGGCCCCGGTAGTGCTGCACCGCCGAATCCACGGTCATCAGCAGGTACAGCACGGCCGTGACCGGAAGCAGGAGCGCCTGCCACGGCGGCTGCCGGTAGTAGCGCAGCATCGGCAGGTACGTCCCCGCCATCGCCGCCCACGCCACCGCGCCCGGCACCCACACCGCGGCCGCACCGGACAGCAGGCCCGCCACCACCGCGACGGGCGGCGCCAGATAGACCACCGCCAGCCCCACGACCGTCCCGGCCAGCAGCAGCGGGTGGTGCAGCAGCTGCGCGTAGGCGCTGCGCGAGACCATCCGCCACAGCGGCCCGAGCCCCCGGTAGGGCCGCACGCTGTCCACCCGCTCCGCCAGCCCCAGCCAGATCCGGCCGCCGGAGCGCTGCACGGCCCGCGCCAGCGACACGTCGTCGATGACCGCCTGCCGGATGCGGTCCGGCACCCCGGCCCGCTCCGCGGCGTCCCGGCGCAGCAGCACGCACCCGCCGGCGGCCGCCGCGGTCCGGGCGCCCGGCCGGTTGACCCACCGGAAGGGATAGAGCTGGGCGAAGAAGTAGACGAAAGCCGGGACGATCAGCCGCTCCCAGAAGGTCACCACCCGCAGTCGCGCCATCTGCGACACCAGGTCCAGCTCCCGTGAGCGGGCGGCCGCCACCAAGTGCCGCAGGCTCTCCGGGGCGTGCGCGATGTCGGCGTCCGTCAGCAGCAGGTACTCGGCGTCCGTACGGGCCCGGGCGAGCGCCATGCCGTGCCGCACCGCCCACAGCTTGCCGGTCCAGCCCGGGCCGGGCTCCCCGGGCGAGTCCACGGTCAGCGGCAGCCCGCCGCACGCGTCCGCGAGCGCGCGGGCCAGTTCGCCCGTACCGTCCGTGCTGCCGTCGTCGACGACGTAGACCTCCGCCCGGCCCGGATAGTCCTGGGCCAGCAGCGACGGCAGGGTCAGCGGCAGTACGTCCGCCTCGTCCCGGGCCGGCACCACGATCGCCACCGCCGGCCAGTCCGCGGGCGGGGCGCGGTCGGGAAGCCTCACGTCCGTGCGCCAGAAGAAGCCCTGCCCCAGCAGCAGCCAGCCCCAGGCGAGGAGGGAAACGGCGGTGATCCACGTCAGCGCGCTCACCCGTCGCAGTCTGCCGCACGGGCGCCCGCCGGGGGCGGCCGCACGGCCGGATCGGTGGAATCGACTCAATCGACTAAAGTGGCCGGGTGAAGATCGCGCTCATGGACTCCGGAATCGGCCTCCTGGCGGCCGCCGCCGTCGTGCACCGGCTGCGGCCCGACGCCGACATCGTCCTCTCCTCCGCCCCCGACACCATGCCGTGGGGCCCCAGGACTCCGGAGGACCTCACCGAGCACGCTCTGGCCTGTGCCCGCGCCGCCGCGGCGCACCGCCCCGACGCACTGATCGTCGCCTGCAACACCGCCTCCGTGCACGCACTGGAGGCGATACGCGCCGAGCTGGAGCCGGCCGTGCCCGTCGTCGGCACCGTTCCGGCCATCAAGCCCGCCGCGGCGGACGGCGGCCCAGTCGCCATCTGGGCCACCCCGGCCACCACGGGCAGCCCCTACCAGCGCGGCCTCATCCACGACTTCGCCTCCGGCGTCGACGTGACCGAGGTGCCCTGCCCCGGCCTGGCCGACGCCGTGGAGCGGGCCGACACCGACGCCATCGAGACCGCGGTCAAGGCGGCGGCCGCCGCCACGCCCCGCACGGTGCGCCGCCTCGTCCTGGGCTGCACCCACTACGAGCTCGTCGCCGACCGCATCCGGGCCGCCGTCGAGGACCCCGCGGGCCCGCCCCTCGCGCTGTACGGCTCGGCCGAGGCCGTCGTCGCCCAGGCCCTGCGCCGCATCGGTGCCGCGCCCGCCCCCGACGCCGAGCCGTCGGGCCGCCTCACCGTCCTGCTCGGCGGCAAGGAAGCGGAGCCGGTGGCGGCCGCGCTGGCCTACCCCGAGGGCCGCTCGCTGCTCTCCGTCGGCGCCGCGCGCCCCTGACGCACCCCTGCCCGGTTCGTCCGCGCGCACCCCTGCCAGGGCGGCGGAAGGTGAGTAGGCTTCCCGGTATGAGGGACCACTCCCAGGGCCCGCAGGGTCACGAGGGCTCCCAGAGCCCCGAGAGCGACGATCAGCCGGGTGGGGCGACCCCCGCCGTGTGGACGGGCCGCGCGACCAACCGCGTGCAATGGGTGCTGGCGGCCGCCGGCGCCGCCTGTCTGGCCCTCGGCATCGAGCTGGCCGTCGACGGCTCCTGGACCTCCGGGCCGGCCCCCCTGGTGATGGCCGTCGTCGGCTGTGTGGCGGCCGGTCTCCTCATGCTCTACGGCACCCTCGCCTTCGTGCACGTCGCCGTCCGGGTCGACAAGGACACCCTGGAGGTCCGCTGCGGCCACATCGGCGTCCCGCGCACCCGCATTCCGCTGGCGCACGTGGTGGGCGCCGACTTCGATCCCCGGGTCACTCCCCGCCAGTGGGGCGGCTGGGGCTACCGCTGGCGCCCGGAGAAGGGCACGGCCGTCGTCGTACGGCGCGGCGAGGGCCTCGTGGTGCGGCTCGGCGACGGCCGTACGTTCACGGTCACCGTCGACGACGCCGAAGCGGCCGTCCGCGTCATCCGCGCCCGGCTCCGCCGGCTCGGCGGACGTACAGCGTCCGCCTGACCCCGGCCCGGGTCACGGTGCAGCCGCACCCCCGTTAGGCTCGGCGCATGCCCATCCCCGACTTCCTCCGCGACCTCCGCGCCACGGCCGGCAGCCGGCTGCTCTGGATGCCCGGCGTCAGCGCCGTCGTCCTCGACGACGCCGGCCGGATCCTGCTCGGCCGCCGCTCCGACACCGGCCAGTGGTCGATCATCGGGGGCATCCCCGAGCCGGGCGAACAGCCCGCCACGGCGATCGTGCGCGAGGTCTTCGAGGAGACGGCGGTCCACTGCGTGGCGGAGAAGGTCCTGCTGGTCGAGGCTCTGAAGCCGGTCACCTACCCCAACGGCGACGTCTGCCAGTTCATGGACATCTGCTTCGTCGCCCGCGCGGTGGGCGGCGAGGCGTGCGTGAACGACGACGAGTCGCTGGAAGTGGGCTGGTTCGAGCCGGACGCGCTGCCGGAGCTGGAGGACTTCGCGCTGACCCGCATCAAGCAGGCTGCGTCGGGGACGGCGGCCCCCACCTGGTTCGAGGGTCTCGGCCGGGACTGAGCCCACCGGGCCGGGTCGTCCCGCGGGCTGACGTTGCGTCAGTCGACGCCCAAGGGGCCCTTGAGCCGGTGTAGTTGACGACATGTCCGTAGCGGATGCGGTATCTGCGCCGTGACGGGCGGGTCGTCATGCCTTGTGGTCGCTCCACCGCCCGCGCTGCGGGGCGTGGTGCGGACCGCCTGGGGGCGTGCAAGGGGGCGCTCGGAGGTCAGTTCGGCACCGGCCAGTTCGTACTGGGTCAGTTCGTCAGTGGCCAGTTCGTACGGGGTCAGTTCGTAAGGGTTCAGTTCGTCACGGGCCAGTTCGTATGCACGATCGTTCCAGCGCTCGAAGAAATAACCGGAATTAATTCGGTGCCCATCCCGTGAGCCCTGCGGTGATACCGCACGGCTTCCTCTGCACTGTTGGGAAAGAGGTTGCTTTGCTAAAGTGTCCTCTGCTCATCTTCCGAGAGCAGTCGGGGGTCAGTGAGGATGCACCGCAAAAGCATATGATCGACCGCCCACTCAAACGTCAGCGTGTGCGGCCGTTCCTGCGAACGGAAAAGCGAGCCGACGAGCTGGATACCGGGGCGCTCTGACCCTTGATCAGGCTTCTGATCAGGAAGAAGCCTGAGGTCGCCCCAGTTGCCGTCCCTGCCGCTTGGCGCACCGTCAACCCCCCCGGTCGTATGGCGCGCCCTTGGTTCCAGGGTGTTCTCGCCTGCCCGGGCTGGATCCAGGAACGCGCATGAGAAACATTCGGGCGACCCGCGACTTCTCCCTCGCATTGCGATTGCTATTGTTCAACCAGTTTGGGATCGACATCGGGTTCTATCTCCTGATGCCGTTTCTTGCGGCATACCTGGAACAAGGTCTGGGAATGTCGGCCGCGCTTGTCGGCCTGGTGCTCGGAGCGCGGAATCTCAGTCAGCAGGGCCTGTTCATCCTCGGCGGCTCGGCAGCCGACCGGCTGGGCCCGCGCGTGGTCATCATCACCGGGTGCACGTTGCGCACCGTGGGCTTCGGCCTGTTCGCCTTCGGCAGTTCGTTGTGGCTGCTGCTGTGCGCCTCCGTGCTCACCGGGCTCGCTGCGGCACTGTTCTATCCGGCCGTACGCACCTACGTGGCGCTGGAGTCGGGTGACCGCAAGGCCGAGGCGTTCGCGCTCCTCAACGTCTACGCCACCACGGGTTCACTCCTCGGACTCCTGCTGGGCAGCGTGCTGTTCCTCGCCGACTTCCGGCTCTGCGCGGTGGTGGCCGCCGCCGTCTTCGGCGTGCTGACCATCGCCCAGGCGATGGTGCTGCCCACGCACGGGGCGCCGCCCCGCGGGCCCTCCGCCACCGTCTTCGCCGACTGGCGCGAGGCGTGCTGCAACCGCAGGTTCCTGCTGTTCTGCCTGGCCACCACGGGCATGTTCACCATGGAGAACCAGCTCTACCTGCTGCTGCCCGAAGGGGCGTTGGACGCCTCCGGCTGGAAGGGCGCGGCGGGGGTGCTGCTGGCCGCGGGCGCGATCGCCAACATGCTGTTCCAGCTGCGCATCACCAGAGCCCTGGCACGCAACGGCGGCGGCACCCGCTGGGTGAGCTCCGGGCTCGTCGTCATGGGGGTGAGCTTCCTGCTCCCGCTGCTCGTGTGCGGATCCGCACCACCGGGGAGCACGGCCGAGGCGCTGGCGCGCACGCTCGTCATGGTGACGGGGTCGGTGATGCTGTTCTTCGGCATCATGGTCGCCCACCCCACGGCGATGGAGCTGATCCCGCAGTTCGGTCGCGAGAGCCTGACCGGCACCTACTTCGGGCTCTTCTACGTCTTCTCCGGGATCGCGGCGACCGGCGGCAACGCCGTGGTCGGCCGCGCCATGGACATCGGCAAGCAGGCCGACCTGTACTGGCTGCCCTGGGTGTGCTGCCTGTGCTTCGGGCTGGCCTCCGCGGGCGGGGTGGCCCTGATGTACCGGGCCGGCATGCTGCCCGGTGTGCCGGTGCCGTCCGGTGCGCCGGTGGCCGAGGGGCCCGTGGTCGGCACGGGCGGCGGGCAGGGTGCGGCCGTCGTCAAGCGGGCGGCGGCTCCCGTCGTCCCGATGACCCCGGCCGCGCCGGCGACCCCCTCGCCGGGCACGACGCCCAAACGCCCCACGCCCGCGCTGGAGCCGACGGCCAACGCGAGCGACGGGATCCTGCAGCAGGACGCGGCCCGGCTGCCGGGCCCGGCCCGGGCCGGCGACGAGGCGTCCGACCAGCCCCCTCGCTGACGGCACCGGCGCGCCGGCCACAGGGCCGACCGCAAGGCCGACCGCCGCGTGGGCCGCCGGGTCGGCGCGGCGCAGCCGGGGAGCGTTCCCCGGGAGTCCGGACCACGGGACACTCGTCCGCGTGGTCCGGGACTCCCGGGGCTTTCTGCCGGAGAGCCCTGACGTCCCATCGGGGGCAGTGCGGGGAAGGTGGCGCGTTCACTACCTTGCAGTAGGGCGGAACGCGCTCATAGATTCGAAGGTCCGGGGGCGTGGTTTCCCGGTCGGCGAAAGGGGCGCCGGTGCCGGGCAGTCTCGGGGAGGCGTCTTGGTGGGCCTTGCGGACGGCCGCACGCATCGCCCGGGAGACGGATCTCCCGTGCCGCCCACCCCGGTGGTCGCCCTACAGCTGTCCGTCGACGGACGTCCCGTCACCCTGTGGCTGAAGCTGGAGTCACACAATCCGCACGGATCCGTGAAGGGCAGGACGGCCCTCGCCCTCTGGAAGGACGTCGCCGGCCGCGTGGACGCCCGGTTCGGCATCATCGAGTCCACGTCCGGCAACCTGGGCCTCGCCCTCGCCGCCCTGGCGGCGGCCCACCGCATACCGTTCACCGCCGTCGTGGACCCCCGCAGCAGCACCTCCCTCGTCGACGCCGTACGCGCGCTCGACGGACGGGTGGTCACCGTCGACGAACCGGACGGCGCGGGCGGCTACCTGCTCAGCAGGCTCGCCCACATCGAGCGGCGGCTGGCCGCCCAGCCCCGCCTGGTCTGGCCCGACCAGTACGCCAACCCGGCCAGCCCCGCCGTGCACACTCGCGAGACCGCCCCCGAGCTACGCGCGCAGATCCACGAGGGCCCGGTCAGCGTCCTGATCGCCGTCTCCACCGGAGGCACCCTGGCCGGCTTCCGCGACTACGTCCTGGCGGCCCGGCCGCACTGGGAGCTGGTCGCCGTGGACGTCGTCGGCTCGGCCGCCCTCGGGGGCGCCTCCGGCCGGCGCGTGCTGTCCGGCATCGGCGCAAGCCGCCCGTCGGCCTTCCTGCCCGGCGGCCACCGGCCCACCGTCCGCATCGCCCCCCAGGAGGCGGTCAGCGCCTGCCTGTGGCTCGCGGGCGCCACCGGCATCGGCGTCGGCGGCAGTTCCGGCGCGCTGATCGCCACCGCCCTGCGGCTCTTCCGCGGCACCCCCCGGCGCACCGCCGTGGCATGCCTGTGCCCGGACGGCGCCGACCGCTACCTCGACACCGTCTACTCGGCGCCGTGGCGGAACCGCCAGGGCCTGGTGCCCGTGGACGTCGGGCGGGGCGTCGAGATCCTCGCCGTGCACGACCCGCCGCACCACCCCGGAGCGCGCGGCACCGGCCCCTCCGCCGACCGCGGCACCCGTTCCGCCGACCGCGGCACCCGTTCCGCCGACCGCGGCGCCCCGGCCCCGTACGCCCATGGGAAGGAACCGTTTCGATGAGCGCGGCCGACCCCCGGCGCGAATGGGACGAACGCGCCGGCGTACGCACCTGCCCACGCCGCCGGCTCGGCGACGAGCTGGACGCCGGACAGCTGTTCTTCCCGCCCGCCCTCCTTCCCTACGGCGACCATCCGCTGGTCCGCGCACTGCCCGCCCACCACCGCAGAGCGCTGTGCGCACGGCACCTCTACCACTACCTCGACTTCACCACCCAGTTCGAGACGCGCGTGGTCAACCGGGTCACGGAACGCATCGCCGGTGGCCGCAGCGGCCTGGACGTCCGCACGGCGACCCGCCTCGACGCCTACCGCATCTACGTCGACGAGGGCTACCACTCCCTGTGCAGCCTCGACGTCATCGACCAGCTCTCCCGCGCCAGTGGCCTCGCCCCCGCGCCCTACGACTTCGCCCCCTTCCTCGCGCGGCTGGACGCGGTGGGGGAGGACGCGCTGCCCGACGCGGGCCGCCTCGCCCAGCTGCTGCAGGTCGTCGTCTTCGAAACGCTGATCACGGCGATCCTCAACGACGTGCCCAAGGACCCCCGCGTCCTCACCCTCGTACGGGACACCGTCCGCGACCACGCCCGCGACGAGGGCCGCCACCACGTCTTCTTCGCCGGGCTCTTCCGCGAACTGTGGTCCCAGCAGCCCGCCGCGCTGCGCGGCCGCATCGCCCGTTGCCTGCCGGGCCTCGTCCGCTCCAGCCTGCTGCCCGACCTGCGCCCGGTGCGGGCCTCACTGGCCGCCGCGGGGCTCGGCCCCGCCGACGTCGCCGCGGTCGTGGCCGACTCCTACCCGGCGGGCCGGGTCGACGAGGGCATCAGGACGGCCTCCCGGCACGCCGTCCGGCTGTTCGAGGAGACCGGAGTGCTGGACGTGCCCGGGGGCCGCGAAGCCTTTGCCGCCGCCGAGCTGTTGCGCTGAACCGTTGCGCCGGAGTGTTGTGCCCGAGTGTTGCGCCGGAGTGTTGTGCTGACCCGAACCGGCCGGGGCCGGCCGGGCGCCGGCCCGCCACGAACCGAGGAGTGAGGTTTCATGGGCGAGACCCCGCGGGACCGCGGCCGGGAACGCGGACTGTTCTCACTGGCCGAGCTGCCACCCCCGCTGATAACGAGCCTCACCGCCCGGTCCGTGGAGCTGTTCCACGACCCGGCGGCCCACGACCGCCCGCTGGCCGGACAGGTGGCGGGCGTGCTGTTCACCCGGACCTCGACCCGCACCCGTACCGCCTTCACCGTCGGCGCCGTCCGGCTGGGCGCCGCGCCGGTCACGTACGGCCCGGGCGACCTGCAGCTCAACACCGGCGAGTCCATACCCGACACCGGACGGGTCCTGGGCGCCATGCTCGACCTCCTCGTCGCCCGCACCGCCGGCCCCCTGGACGAGCTGCGCCGGCTCTCCCGCCACGGCCGGCTGCCGGTCGTCAACGCCATGGCCGCCGAGGAACACCCCAGCCAGGGCGTCTGCGACCTCGCCACCCTCGCGCTCACCTTCGGCGACCTCACCGGCATCCGCGTGCTCTACCTGGGCGAGGGCAACAACACCGCCGTCGCCCTCGCCCACGGCCTCGCCGCCGTCCCCGGCGCCCACCTCACCTTCGCCACCCCCGCCGGCTACGGCGTCCCCGAGGACGAACTGCGCACGGCGGAGCGGAGGGCGGGGACGGTGGGCGCGGTCGTCGAGCAGATCCACGGCCTCGCCGCCGCCCCGCGGAACGTGGACGTCGTCTACACCACGCGCTGGCAGACCACCGGCACCGTCAAACCCGACCCCGGCTGGCGGGAGGCGTTCCGTCCGTTCCACGTCGACGAGGCACTGCTCGACCGCTGGCCCCGGGCATCGTTCATGCACGACCTGCCGGCCCACCGCGGCGACGAGGTCGCGGGCCGCGTCCTGGACGGCCCCCGGTCGCTGGCCTGGACCCAGGCGGCCATGAAGCTGCCGAGCGCGATGGCGGTGCTGGAGTGGGTGGCGGGCCTCCACCGGTGACGGCCGCGGCCGTGGTGGGGCTGGGGCTGGGGCTTGGGCTGGGGCCTCGGCCTGTGGCTCGGCTTGGGGCTGTTTCCGGGCTTTGGCCTGGGGCTGGGTCCGGGCCTGGGGGTGCGGTTGGGCCCGAGCCCGCGGGCGGGTCTGCGGCTTGGTTTGGGCTCGCGGGCGGGTCGGCGGCTGGGGTTGGGCCTGTGTTCGGGTTTGGGCCTGCGGCTGGGCCTGGGCTCGCGGGCGGGCCTGTGCCCGGGGCTGGGCCCGCGGCCGTGCCTGA
Source organism: Streptomyces sichuanensis (assembly GCF_020328095.1). Lineage (NCBI taxonomy): Bacteria > Bacillati > Actinomycetota > Actinomycetes > Kitasatosporales > Streptomycetaceae > Streptomyces > Streptomyces sichuanensis. Next base: position 12,526 of record NZ_JAIXMK010000025.1, on the reverse strand, counting down.
GTCGGGGCCAGGACCTGAGCCCCACACCGGACCGTGGCATGTGCCCGCGCCTGAGCTCGTGCGCCCCCCCGCGTGCGCCCTCGGCGCGCGGCCGGGCCGGTGCCTGAGCCCGCGGCCGTGCCCGTGTCGGAGCCCGGGCCTGGACCTGAGCCACGCACCAGCCCGCGGCCCTGCCCGTGCCTGAGCTCGTGCGCCCCCCCGCGTGCGCTCCCGGCCCGCGGCCGGTCCCGCGCTTGAGCCCGCGCCACGAGCAGAGCCCGTTCCGAATTCGACCGACGACAGGGGTCCTCATGCCGAACGTCTCCCGCGTCCTGTCCTACCAGCACCTCCTCGGGGACGACTTCGTGCCGCCCACCTCCCCGCAGGTCTTCTTCGAACCCGCCGACACCGAGACCGGGGTCTGGGTAGCGGGCGACCTGCTGACCCCCGGCGGTTCCGTACTCGACCTCGGATCGGGCAGCGGCGCGGCGGCGGCCGCCATGGCCCGGGCCGGGGCGGCCCGCGTTCACGGCATCGACTCCGGCGCACAGACGGTCGCCTGGGCGAGGAAGCACTACGCCTCCGCCTCCGCCTCCCGCAACGGCGGCGGCAACCGCCCGGGGGAGGGCCGGGTCACCGTGGCCCAGGGCGACTTCGCCCGCATGACGACCGAGGAGCTGCTGGCCACTGCCCCCGTCCCGCTGCCCCGGCCGCTGGTGGTCACCAGCAACCCGCCCTACGTGCCGCTCACCCTGCGGGCCGACGCCCAGCGCCGCTCCATCAGCGGGGGCGACGACGGGCTGAAGTGGGCTCCGGCCGTCATCGGCCACGGCCGCGCGCTCCGCAGCGACCTGGGGCTCACGATCGGCAGCTACTCCACGCCCCGCAAGGCTGTGCAACTGCTGGAGGCGGCCGGCTACCGCGTGCACGCCGTGACGCTGTGCCCGCTCCCGCTGGGCGAGTTCACCCTGGCCAACATGGAGCAGGTGCTGGCCCTGGAAGAGGCGGGCGAGGCGGTCGTGTGGCGGGCGGCCCGGGGAGCGCCCGCGTACTTCATCGTCGGCCTGGCCTGCCGCTGGACGGGGCCCGGCAGGACGGCCACGGGGCACGAGCGCCTCTCCGGCGACGGGCTGCTGGGACTGCTGCACCTCGCGGCCCGCTCCCGCACGTCCCGGCTTGAGGCGCTGGACGGCCCGCGACCGGACGGCTGGAACGGCCCCCTGCGGGTCCTGGACCTGCCGGAGACCACGGTCCGCCACCACTGGTGAGCCGGACAGGTGACCGCGCAGGACGGCTCGTGGCGTACGGAGCGTGAGGGAAGGGGCTGACGGTACGTGCCCGGCCGCGGCAGCCGGTGGCCCGGCGAACGGCCCCCGGCCCGCGGCGGTGAGCGGTGCGGACGGCCCGTCGTGCCCCGCGGGCCACGCTGCGCGGACGGTCCGCGGACGTCGGGCAGCGCCCGGCCCGCTCGTCCACCGGCCCAGGGCCGTGAGCGGTGCGGGCGGCCTGTCGTGTCCCGCGGGCCGACGCTGCGCGGACGGTCCCGTGGCCCCGGCCAGGAGCCAGGGTCGCGCGGACGACTCCCCGTCCGCGCCTGTCGGTAGCGCCCGGCCCGCTCGTCCACCGGCCCACGGCCGTGAGCGGTGCAGGCGGTCCGTCGTGGCCACTGCGTGGACGACTCCCCGGCCTGCCGCCGAGGGCAGCGCCGGACCCGGTCGTCCACCGGCCCGCTGGCCTGTCGTGCCCGCAGGGCTCGCTGCGCGGACGTATCCCGGCCCCAGCCAGGAGCCAGGGCGCGCGGCTCCCCGTCCGCGGCCGTGGGTAGCGCCGGGCCCGGTCCGTCCACCGGCCCGATGGCCGCGAGTGTGCAGGCGGCCCGTCGTGCCCGTCGGCGACGCTGCTCGGACGGCCCTCGGCCCTCGGCCCTCGGCCCCCGGTCAGGGGCCAGGGCGCACGGACTTCCCGTTGCGCGGCCCGGCGGTGGCCCCGGGCGTGGGCGGCCTCCCGGCCCGTGGCCGGTGAGTGGCCTCCCGGCCCGCCGCCCGTGGGTGGTGCGAGCGGCCCCTCCCGGCCCGCGGCCCGCCGCCCCGGTGAGCGGTGCGGGCCCGGCCCCTCCCGCTCCGTGAGACGCCCCGCCCGCCGCCCGGGTCACCGCCCCGCGCGCACGTCTTGCGCCACCGGGCGCCGCACCGCAGAGTCGAGGCATGGGCATCGCAACGGTGAACCCCGCGAACGGCGAGACGCTCAAGACCTTCGACGCGCTCGGGCCCGAGGAGACCGAGCGCCGCGTGGCCGCGGCCGCGGCGGCCTTCCGGCGTCATCGCACCACGGGCTTCGCCGAACGCTCGCAGCTGCTCCTGCGCGCCGCCGAGCTCCTGGACGACGACCGCGACGACATCGCCCGCACCATGACGACCGAGATGGGGAAGCCGCTGGCCGCGGCCCGCGCGGAGGCCGCCAAGTGTGCGAAGGCCATGCGCTGGTACGCCCGCAACGCCGAGCGGCTGCTGGCCGACGAGCACCCCCCGGAGGCGGAGGTCAAGGACGCCGGGGCGTCGTACGCCCGCGTCCACTACCGCCCGCTGGGCGTGATCCTCGCCGTCATGCCGTGGAACTTCCCCCTCTGGCAGGTCGTCCGCTTCGCGGCGCCCGCCCTCATGGCGGGGAACGTCGGCCTGCTCAAGCACGCCTCGAACGTGCCGCAGACGGCGCTCTACCTGGAGGACCTCTTCCGCAGGGCGGGCTTCCCCGAGGGCTGCTTCCAGACGCTGCTGGTGGGCTCCGACGCCGTGGAGTCGCTGCTGCGCGACCCGAGGATCGCCGCGGCGACCCTCACCGGCAGCGAACCGGCGGGCCGTTCGGTCGCGGCGATCGCCGGCGACGAGGTGAAGAAGACCGTTCTGGAGCTGGGCGGCAGCGACCCCTACGTGGTGATGCCCTCGGCCGACGTGGCGCGCGCGATCCGGACCGCCGTGACCGCCCGCGTCCAGAACAACGGGCAGTCCTGCATCGCGGCGAAGCGCTTCATCGTGCACGCCGACGTGTACGACGCCTTCGCCGAGCGCTTCACCGCCCTGATGACGGGGCTGACCGTGGGCGACCCGATGGAGGAGTCCACGGACGTCGGCCCGCTCGCCACCGAGCGCGGCCGCGCGGACCTGGAGGAACTGGTCGACGACGCCGTGCGCCGCGGCGCGACCGCCCTGTGCGGCGCCCGCCGTCCCCCGCACCCCGCGGAGCTGTCCCGGGGCTGGTACTACGAGCCCACCGTCCTCGCCGACGTGACCCCGTCCATGCGCATCCACCACGAGGAGGCGTTCGGCCCCGTGGCCGTGCTCTACCGCGTGCGCGACCTGGACGAGGCCATCGAGGTGGCCAACGACTCGCCGTTCGGCCTCAGTTCCAACGTGTGGACCCGCGACGAGGACGAACAGCGCCGTTTCGTCCGGGACATGGAGGCCGGCGGCGTCTTCTTCAACGGCATGACCGCCTCCCACCCGGCGCTGCCCTTCGGCGGGGTGAAGCGGTCGGGCTACGGCAGGGAACTCTCCGGTCACGGCATCAGGGAGTTCTGCAACGCCACGACGGTGTGGCACGCCGCCGAGCCGGGCTAGGGGCCCGGGGCCCCACGACCGTCGTCACCGCCCCCAGCGGAGTCCGGGGGTCTGCACGGGCGCGTCGTACAGCCGCAGCAGCTCGTCGTCGACGCGGCACAGCGTGACCGAGGCGCCCGCCATGTCGAGGGAGGTCACGTAGTTGCCGACGAGCGAACGCGCGACCGGCACGCCGCGCTCGCGCAGCACGCGGTGCACCTCGGCGGTGAAGCCGTAGAGCTCCAGCAACGGCGTCCCGCCGGCCCCGTTGACGAGGACCAGCACCGGCCCGTTCGGCTGCAGGTCCTCCAGTACGGCGTTGACGGCGAAGTCCGCGATCTCGCCGGAGGTCATCATGGCGCGCCGCTCCCGTCCGGGCTCCCCGTGGATGCCCACGCCCAGCTCCAGCTCCCCGGCGGGCAGGTCGAACGTGGGGCTTCCCTTGGCCGGCGTCGTACAGGCGGCCAGGGCGACGCCGAAGCTGCGCGAGGAGTCGTTCACCCGACGGGCGATGGCCTCGACCCGCTCCAGCGGCGCCCCCGCCTCGGCCGCCGCGCCCGCGATCTTCTCCACGAAGAGCGTGGCCCCGGTGCCGCGCCGGCCGGCGGTGTAGAGGCTGTCGGTCACGGCAACGTCGTCGTTGACGAGAACGCTGGCGACCTGGATGCCCTCGTCCTCGGCGAGCTCGGCGGCCATCGAGAAGTTGAGTACGTCGCCCGTGTAGTTCTTGACGATGAACAGCACGCCCCGGCCACTGTCCACGGCCGCGGCGGCCCGCACCATCTGATCGGGCACGGGTGAGGTGAACACCTCGCCGGGACACGCGGCATCCAGCATCCCCGCCCCCACGAACCCCCCGTGCAACGGCTCGTGCCCCGACCCCCCGCCGGACACCAGCCCCACCTTCCCGGCCACCGGCGCGTCCCGCCGCACGACGACCCGCCGCTCGACGTCAACGGCCAGCTCAGGATGCGCGGCGGCCATGCCCCGCAGGGCGTCGGCGACGACGGTCTCGGGGACGTTGATGAGCATTTTCACAGCAGGCTCCTTCGGTGACGGACGGTTAGGTACCTGACCCGCATTTCTGCAGGTCAGCTGCAGTGGAGCGATCAGTTGATCTTGGCGGGCTCTGGCGGTTGGTGGCGGTCCGTGGCGGTACTGATGCTGACCTAATGCTGACTTTGCTGACGATCCATCAGCTAGGCAGTGGACTACTCAGCGTGACGGACCTAGGGTACTGAGGCTGGTGCGCCGAGAAACTCCGGCGCCGCAGGAATGCAGCCCTATCAAGTGGAGACCTCCCTGACTGCTGTCGTGAGTGCGGCAGCCAGGGTGAGAGTCCATGCGGAGGCGATGGCTGGGCGAGTCAGGGTTTGTGGGATATGTGGCCTGTTCGCGGCGGGCCAGGTAGTCGGCCGTGCCGGCGGACAGCGTCCGGCGATAAGGCTGATCAGGACGCAACCGACCAGGAGCAAGCCTCTCCGAACGGATGCGGTGGTTCGTCGGGGTGCTCGTCCCAGCGCGTGACATACGTCATGAAGTTGCCCTGCTGGCACGCTGGGTGGCTGCTGGGGCTGGCCGCTTCATCGGCCAGCCGAGGCTGGCTCTCATGTGCACTTCACCATTAGCTTGTCATTTAACGACCGGCGTCGAACGCGGCTCGAACTTGATCAGCGTTTTCACAGTTCAGCGGACGTGTAGGCGGCCTTCGTCTGATCCTGTGCTCCGTCACAGAGTGGATCAGCGCGAAGGCCGTGGTCGTGAGTTTGGTGCATCAGGGTGTCCTGCGGGATGCGTTCGCGGAAGTGTCACACTTCCGGTCGGAGCTGTACGCGTGTCTGACCGCACGGGGCGACGCGTTGTTCGAGTTGTGCGACGCGCTGCTGTGCACGGACGGGCCGGTGCGGACGCTGGTCGATCTGGCGCTCGCGCCCGAACACCGCCGTGGTCACGGGGCTCTGTACGGCGGACTCAACCACGGAAGGATCGACGTCGCCCGGCTACGTCGGGCCCTGGCCGGGGTGCCGTTGCCGAGGGCGGCGAACGGCCGGCTCGTGCTGGCAGTGGATGTCTCGCCGTGGCTGCGACCGGACGCCAACACATGTGCTGACCGGGCCTTTTGCCACACGTTCGGCAGGGGCGAGGGCAAGCACCAGATGGTGCCCGGCTGGCCGTATTCGGTAGTGGCCGCGCTGGAGACCGGCCGCACGTCCTGGACGGCGGTGCTGGACGCGGTCCGCCTGGAGCCCGGCGCCGACGTCGCCGCGGTGACCGCGGTGCAGATCCGCGAGGTCGTCGAGCGGCTGGTCGCCGCCGGCCAGTGGAAGCCGGGTGACCCGGAGGTCCTGGTCGTGCTGGACGCGGGATACGACGCCCCGCGCATTGCCCACCTGCTGGGTGACCTGCCCGTCGAGATCCTCGGCCGGCTCCGGTCCGATCGCGTGATGCGGCGTCCGACACCCTCCCGGGAAGAGTTCCACCTGGCCAACCCCAAGGGCGGCCGGCCGCCCAAGCACGGCGGCGAGTTCGTCTTCGGCGACTTGACGACCTGGGGCACCGAGCAAGCCGTCACGGCCACGGACACCCGGCTCTACGGGCAGGCGACCGCGCAGGCGTGGGGCCGGCTGCACCCGCGGCTGACCCGCCGGGCAGGATGGCTCGACCACGACGGGCCGCTGCCCATCATCGAGGGCACCGTCATCCGCCTGGTCGTGGAGAAGCTGCCCAGCGGCGGGGTCAACAAACCGGTCTGGCTGTGGTGGTCGCGCACCGGTGCCACCGGAGCGGACGTCGACCGCTGCTGGCAGTCCTTCCTCCGCCGCTTCGACATCGAGCACACATTTCGCCTGTTCAAGCAGACCCTCGGCTGGACCAAGCCCCGGCTCCGCAGCTCGGAAGCGGCCGACCGGTGGACCTGGCTGGTGATCGCCGCCTATGCCCAGCTCCGGCTCGCCCGGCCCCTGGCCACCGACCTCCGCCGACCCTGGGAGAAGCCGACGGAGCCGAACAGGCTGACACCCGCCCGCGTCCGCAGAGGGTTCAGGAACCTGCACGCGCAGACCGGCTCTCCGGCCGGTGCACCGAAACCGTCACGTCCCGGGCCAGGCAGGCCGCCGGGCTCGAAGAACCGCCGCCCGGCCACCCGTCATGACGTGGGCAGAATCCTCGCCACCGGCGAGGCGTTCAGCCGCCCCACCCACCACAAGAAGGGCACCAAACCCCGACGCACCGAGGAGCGGCAAACTTGACGGCCTGGGCCATGTGCAGTGGGCACGAGGCCGAAGAAGTTCACGGGGTACGTCGGTGGATCTCAGCTCAGTGATCATCGCTGTGGCAGGCGTCGCAGGAACCCTGGGAGGGGCGCTACTCACCCAGCGCGGCTCCGAACGAGCAAAGCGCCTGGAGATAGAGCTCGTTCGAGACCACGAGGAGGTCCGCGAGAACCGTTCGCTGCGACGCACCTGCTATGTGGAACTCAACCGGGATGCTCGGCAGTTCACCACCGCACTCAACCGCCACCTGCACGTCATGAGAGAGCGCGGCGTGGAGGAGGCCGACAGCGACGGACTCGAGGAGGCGAAGAACGCGCACCGCGATCGATACTCCGAAGCACAGATGATCGCCCCCGAAGAAGTACTCAGGCGAGCGAGTGTCGTCAACCAAGCCCTGAACAAGGTCTACGGCCAGGTCAAGCGCCTCGAACGCGGTGCCCCCGAACCAGGCGAAACGATGGAGACCGCGGCCCAGGCCCAGTACGAGGTCTGGGAGATGCTCCGAACTATGAGAACCGCTATGCGCCACGACCTCGGCGTGTCGCATGAAGATTGAGAGCTGGCGCTCAGCTCTGTGCGAGCTCTCTTGTCTGCCTCGACCAGCCAAAAACTGATCGAGGCAGAGGTTAAAACGCAAGCTTAGGCGTGCGTCTTGGTCCCAAGGCGAGCCCTGTCGGGCGTTCGCGGAGCGCCCACGGAACCTCACCTTGGAAGGCATGGAAGAGCCGGGCATGGTGGCGAACACGCCCCAGCCGCCGGACCCGGTTCCTGGAGGACGCATTCACCTGCCTGCCGCAGTGGCGCGGCAGATCCGAACTCGGACGCAACCTCGGTGGCGCGGAGGAAGACCCCCTCCTCAAAGAGGCAGTACGCCGTAGGGACGCGGATTCGCGCCAGTTCAAGGACCGAGCCTTGCCGCCTGACGGGTGACCACCGTCAAGGCCAGGTGGCGCCGCTCGATCCAGTCGAGGGCCTTGCTGCCCCAGGACACAGCTCCTCGGGCACCACGTACAGCCACGCGAAGATGTACAAGGTGCACAGGTACCCGAAGAGGCCCCGCTGGGCGCGCCAGGTGTCCTCGTCGAGGGTGAGCAGCAAGAACAGCCGCTGCTGTGCGTCGATCAGGACCTCATCGCGTGACCACCGTGAGGGCGGCACCCGCCCCAACTGGCCAGATCCGGGAAGTGCCGTCCCGGCATCCGCGTCGACCGGTGTCGAACTCCGGCGGCGTGCTGGTGGACACAGCACACGGTGGAGGCCACGCTCACCACACTCCAGTCGATCCGGCCCTCCACGTCGGCGTCGGCCTGGACCGCTCACAGAAGCCTGTCCCAGATGCCGTCCGCTGACCACCGGCGATGACGGTCGTGCACCGTTTTCCATTTCCCGAACCGTGACGGAAGATCCAGCCACGGGATACCGGTCCACTGGCGGAAGAGAATGCCGTTGATCATCCTGCGGTGACTCTTCCACCTACCACCAGCCCTAAAGTTCTGCGGCAGGTGCGGCTTCAACCGAGCCCACTCTGTGCCAGGTGAATCACCCCGCCCCATGAGTGGCGGAACGATACGAATACCTACCGGTCACACGACCCATCGGACACGACCATGTAGGCATTCGGCGTGGCAAGGTGAGCATTTGCCGTCCACTGGCACCACCAGCGGCGCCAAATCGCTTCAGGTGGGCTGTCGCGCTACATCAGGTAGTCATTTTCTGCGACGAAAAACAGGGCCCGGACACGACGCTGTCGCCGGCGCGTTAGGCGCCGGGACAGCGCTGGAAAAGCGTCGCGTGAGCTTCCAACTCCTGCGCGAGCTGCGACGGACACGGCCGACGAGCCGGATTTTCCTTGCAAGGGATCGCTCTGGGAGGGCTGTATCGGTCGGACTCGACGGTGTAATCCTGCGCGGCCGGAGCCGTGATGACTCGCCCTGTATGTCCATGAGCAGCAGCCACATACCCATAACCATCCCGCACCGATCGCTCACCCTGCTCAGGAACCCACGTCGCAGTGACACGCGGGCCGCGCATGTCCGGCCGCGCGCCACCTCAAACACTCCCCGAAGCAGGGGCCTGAGTGAACCGCCTCGTCTGGCGCAGTTGCCGAACTGCACCGCACTGCGCGTCATCTGCACAGGTCAGGAGCGGTTTACCGGCTGTCTGACCGTTTGGGAAACCAGGCAACCACTTGTCCGGGAAACAATCCGCCGATTTACTGACGAACGATCAGGATGGATACGTCATTGAATTCACCCCAGCCATAGGAGTCCAGGCAATTGCCCCATCCCTCATTGAAGAGGCAGCACTCATATGTTGACGAGGATCAAGGAAACCACTGATGAAATTCTTCTCCCGGCTGCTTACCGTCGGAGTCACTGTCGCCGTGACCGGGCTGACGGGTGTCGCAGCCGCGACGGCCGCTGATACCGCGCCGACCGGTGTCGAAGATTTCGAGTACCCGCAGGCCGACAAGATCTTCAAGGATCGGGGCATCAAGTTGAAGCGGGGCGACGGCCACATCGTGCTCGCGGCATGCGATAGCCAGCCCGGCCTCATCGAGGTCTACGCACGCGGTATGCAGAAGACAGACACGGCCGGACAGGGCAAGTTCTGCTTTCGCGTCAACGGCAAGGCCGGCTATCTGAGCCTGGAGCTGCCTGCCGTCTACGGCGCAAAGGGGAATGACTACGCTGTCACAGTCAACATGTTGACGGCCAGCCAGGAGAAGTCCTTTGAGCTGGAAAAGAACAAGTGGACTGGCGTAGGCGAGACCACCGACCCGCAGGGTCGAGAGTTCACCCTGCTGGAGATCGTCGCCAAGAAGTAGTTACGACGACCGATATTTGCTCTCCTCAAATGGGTTAAGGAAAAGTATGTCCAGAAATGGCCGCCGTGCCGTTTGGATCGCAAGTTTTGTCGCTGCCTCCTTCGCCATGGGCATCCCGTCGGGTGCCCAGGCGTACGCTGTCGTCGGCGACGAGGCCAAGGATGGGCAGCATCAGTTCACAGCCAAACTCGACATTGGTGGCAAGCGTGCGTGCACAGGGGCCCTGGTGGAGAGCCAGTGGGTACTCACGGCCGCGAGTTGTTTCGCCGACGACCCGTCCCAGGGCTTTCGCATCACCGGGGGCGCGCCCAAGCTGAAGACCGTTGTCACAGTGGGTCGGACGGACCTGTCGGGGACGGCCGGCACAACCGTCGGGGCTGTGGAGCTCGTTCCGCGCGGTGACCGCGACCTGGTCATGGTCAAGCTCGCCAAGCCGGTCACCGGCGTCACACCCGTAACGGTGGCGGCCGATGAGCCCAGACGGGGCGAGGACGTCCGCGCGGCCGGTTACGGTCGCACCAAGGAGGAATGGGCGCCGGACCGCTTGCACTCCGCCGCCTTCGGTGTCACCGGCGTGTCCGGCGTGTCCGTCGACCTCGCGGGCAAGAATGCCGACGCCGCCCTGTGCAAGGGCGACACCGGTTCCCCGGCGTTCCGCGAAAAGGGCGGCGGCAAGGCCGAGCTCGTCGCGATCAACTCTGCCTTCTGGCAGGGGGGCTGCTGGGGCACGGAGGAGACCGAGGTCCGGAAGAACGCCACGAGCACCCGTGTCGATGACGCCGCCGAGTGGGTGCAGGCCACCGCCGCCCGCGACCTCCTCGCCCGGGCCGACTGGAAGAACGCCGCCTACACGGCGTCCGGCTACTTCACCGGCCCGGCCGGAGGCAAGCGGTACATGGACCTGTTCGTCGTCTGGAAGGACGGCTCGGCCAGCCTCTACCAGGGCTCCAGCAGCAGCGATCCCAAGACTCCCTTCTCGGCCGAGCACAAGATCGCCAAGGCCGGCAGCGTGTGGCAGTACGCCCGTGCCGTCGCCGGCGGTGACTTCGCGGGCGACGGCCGCGACGGTCTCTTCGTCCGCTGGAAGGACGGCGAGGTGACGGAGTACGCCCACCTCGACGAGAAGGGCGTCCACGGCGAGAAGAAGTTGCAGAAGGGCGAGAACGACGGCAACTCCAACCCCTTCTGGAAGAACGCCCGGCTGATCACGGCCGGCCGGTTCTCCGGGAACGACCAGCGCGACGACGTGCTGGTGCTGTGGGAGAACGGCTCCACGTCGATGTACACCGATGTCGACAGCAAGGGCCTGAGCGGGCACGTCCAGCTCTCCGAAGCGACCAAGTCCTGGGAGAACGCTACGCAGATCAGCGCGGGCGACTTCACGGGCAAGAAGACCTCCGACCTGCTCATCCAGTGGCAGGACGGCGAAACGAGCATCTTCCCCGGCGTCGACACCAAGGGCTACCACGGCCGTACCAAGATCCGTGACGTCGGCTCTGCGTGGAAGAACATGCAGACGGTGACCACCGGCTCGTTCGCCAACAGCAGCAAGGTAAATGACGTCCTGATCACCTGGAACAACGGCAACGTCGGCATCTACCCCGCCGTCGACGCGGACGGCACCCACGGCGGCATCGAGCTCGTCAGCTGACATCGTCCTGACACCGCAGCACGGGGAGCCCGGTCGACACACGTCTTCGGTCGGGCTCCCCTGTCATGCCGCCGCGTCCTGGAGACGCAGCAGGACAATCCTTGACGCATTTTGCTTTGTCGATTTTTTCACAGGGTCGCCGGAAATCGAGGGGATATGACCAACAAAAGACTGATAGCCCATCAGCCGCGTGCGCGGCAGGTGGGCAGGAGACTCGCGGCCTTGACGTCCTTGACGCTGGCCGTGACGGTGTTCGGCACCACCGCGGCCCAGGCCGCTCCGGCCGAGCCCGCTGGTCCGGGGCTACCGGCGGACGCGCGTGCGCAGGTGGTCGAGGCCTACCGGGCCGGCGGGTCGGCGACCAAGGACGCCGCGACGAAGGCGCTCCTCGGTTCCGACGCGGACATCAGCGCGTTCCTGCAGAAGGGGCTCGACCGGGCGACAGCCGAGGACGAGCGGTTCGCCGTCCTGCAGATGCTCGGCTACTCCGGCCAGGGTGTACGGGACGCCGCGTCGAAGGCGTTGAGCGGCTCGGACGCGGACATCCACGAGTTCGTCAAGAACGGATATAAGAGCCCGCTGGACGAGGACCGCCGCGTCGCGGTCCTGGCGGCCATGAACAACGGTGCGAAGGCGGTCCGCGACGCCGGCCAGAAGGCCCTCGACGACGGTTCTGCCAAGGCCCTCGACGGCTTCCTCACCGAGGGCCGGTTCACTGCCCAGGAGGAGGACGACCGCATCCAGGTCCTGAAGGTCCTTCAGGCCGGCGGTCCCGAGGTGAAGAAGCTTGCCGACCGCGCGATGGGCGGCACGGCCGACGACCGCCGGGAGTTCCTGGAGCGCGGGCAGTACCTGGCCCGCAGCCGGGACCAGGAGAGCGCGACCGTCGCCCAGCTGGCCCAGGTGGCCGAGCAGGCGGGCAAGCGTGCCAAGATCGAGACCGACGCGGCCAAGGAAGCCGGCAAGCGGGCCGACGCGGCCGCGGCGGCGGCCAAGGTAGCCGCGCTGAGCGCCGCCAAGGAAGCGGCCGCGGCCAAGGACAGCCTTGAGGACACCGGACGGGCCGCCAACCGCGCGGCGGAGGCCGCCAAGGGCGCGGCCGCCGCCGCGCGGACCGCCATTCAGGCGTCCAACACCGCGCTCGCCGCCGCCCGTACGGCCGCCGACGCCGCGCAGGCTGCCGCCGCGGCCGCGGCGGCAGCGG
>NZ_JAIXMK010000248.1:0-1973 GCF_020328095.1 Streptomyces sichuanensis | reverse complement strand
GCACAGCGCACGGCTTTCCCCGGGGTCCGCGTCGGGTGCCAGGACGAGGCTCGCCACCAGCATGAAGGCGGGGAGCGAGTACCCGTCGACGTACCGCTGGTAGGCCGCCTCGTCGGCGAAGCCGGTGAAGTCCCTGTCCAGGGGCGCTCCGGCGAGGAACCGCTCGACGTGCTCGCGCAGGCCCGGGTGGCGGGAGAGCGTGTACACCATCGGGCGCAGCACCGGGTGGCTGCTTTCGCCGCTGTTCAGCGCCTCGTGCACCTGCTCCCCCCAGGCGCTGAGCGGGTCGCCGCCCGCGGCGCCGGACGGCGCGGTCTCGGCCAGGACGTCGGTGTGGTGCATGAACGCGGTGGCGGCGATGACGTGCGGGACGACCGGTGGGGGCAGCAGCAGGCGCACGGCGAGACAGGCGTTGCGCCGGTAGGCCGACACGGTCTTGCGCTGCTGCGTGTAGTCGTCGCGGAGCCGCGGCTCGCGGATGCCCGCTGCCGTCAGCGTCCTGCTCCACAGATGCACGATGGGCCGATCCCCCCACAGACGATGGTGACAGGCGAGCCTAACGCCTGACGCCGACCGGCCACGGCATGCGCGGACGGGCCCGGATCAGACCTGCCGCCCGAGCTGGGCCAGGAGTTTCTCCCAGGCGCCGGCGCCGGGCGGGGGCGGGACCGGCTTCGCGAACAGGCCCGAGGACGCCAGGTTTCCGGCGTAGGGCTCGACCTCGTGGCGGGTGAAGTCGACGAGGGCTTTCGAGGGGTGCTCGTCGGCGCCGATGGCCCGGGAGAGGTCCCAGGCGTGCACGACCAGGTCGGCGATCATCTGCGCGCAGTAGGCGTGCGCGGCGGTGCGGCCGTAGGACAGCTCCACCGTCCGGGTGAGGGCACCGCGGGCGTGGAACGCCTCGCGGGCGGCGGCAGCGGCCTCGTCCCAGGCGGCGACTGGGTCCTCCCCCAGCCGGTCGCCGTCGAAGGCGTCGCCGACGTCCTCGATGCCCGCGCCGTCCAGCAGGGGCGGCACCCACAGCTGTTCGACGGTCAGGTGGTTGACCAGCTCGCGGACGTCCCAGTCGGTGCAGGGCGTGGCCGCGTGCCACTGGTCGGGGCGGATGGCGTGCACCCGGTCGGTGAAGAGGTCGAGCGCCTCGGCGTGCCGCTCGCGCAGCGTGCGCCGCCGGGCGTCGCTCGGTTCCCGGTCAGCGGTCATGGCAGCCGTGGTCCGTTCGTATCCGGGCCGCCGCGAGGGCCGCGGCGGTGAGGGCGGCACCGGCGGCCAGGGCGCCCCGGTGCGCGGAGAGCCACTGCTGGGAGCCGTGGGCGTGGGCCCGGTCGTCGAAGGTGCCGTGCGCACCGTGGTCGTGGCCGCCGTCGCCGTCGACGGGGTGCCACAGGTTCACCGGGGGCAGCGGGGCCTGGGGTTCGTCGGTCTGCTGGGCCGCGAAGGCGGTGCGGGCGAGGTAGCGGTCGAGCAGACCGGGGGCGACGGCGTTGGCGAGGAGCGTGGCGACGGTGCTGCCGCCCACCCAGTACTCGCGGCGCCGCGGGTGGGCGGCGGCGTGGACGATGGCGCGGGCGGCGAGCTCGGGCTCGTAGATGGGCGCCACGGGCTGGGGGCGGCGCGGCATCCGGGAGAGCACCCAGCCGAACTGCGGGGTGTTCAGGGCGGGCAGCTGCACCATGGTCGTACGGACCTTGCTGCGCTGGTGGAGCAGCTCGCAGCGCAGGGCCTCGTTCCAGCCCTGGATGGCGTGCTTGGCGCCGCAGTAGGCCGACTGCAGGGGGATGCCGCGGTAGGCGAGGGCGGAGCCGACCTGGACGATCGTGCCGTGGTCGCGGGGCAGCATACGGGTCAGGGCGGCGTGGGTGCCGTACACGTAGCCCAGATAGGTGACTTCGGTGACCCGCCGGAACTCGTCGGGCTCGATCTCGACGAACGGGGCGAAGACGCCGGTGAAGGCGTTGTTGACCCAGACGTCG
>NZ_JAIXMK010000247.1:0-1248 GCF_020328095.1 Streptomyces sichuanensis | reverse complement strand
CCGCGCGGTAGAGCCGCACGCCGAGCAGGAAGAGGAAGACCAGCAGGGCGAAGGAGAGGACCGGTTCCATGCGCAGGGCCACGGCGTTGTGGAGGCGGAAGGCGATCTGGTCGAGGTAGCCGCCGTCGGCGTAGAGGTCGACGACGCGGCGGCTCGGCCCGTCGCCCCCGCCCGGGTCCGAGGCGACCGCCGCCAGGGTGAGCAGGGACATCACCGTCACGTGCAGGCCGGCCGCCGCCCACATCACCCGGTTCCGGGCGCGTGCGGAGCGGGTGAGCAACCAGGCCACGAGCAGTGCGGTGACCGCGTATCCCATGAGGACGTCCCAGGCGAAGACGAGGACGAAGTGCAGCGTGCCCTCCGCCAGGAGGAACAGCGCCCGCCATCGGTACCGGCCGGGCCAGGGCTGTCCCCGCTTGGCGGCGGAGCCGAACTGGATCGCCAGACCCACGCCGAAGAGCATCGTCAGCATGGCCAGGAACTTCCCGTCGGCAAGCAGCCGGAAGACGCTTTCGACGACCTGCGGGAGGGACGCGCCCGACAGCAGCCCGTGCAGCGAGGAGCCCATGGTGCCGTCGAGGACGCCCCATTCGGCCCCGGGCCCGGTGAAGATCCATACGTTGGTCATGAGGGTGCCCAGGACGGCCGCGCCGCGCAGCACGTCGAGGAGCGCCAGTCGCGGCGTTCCGCCGTCGGCACTGCTGACCTGCGCGGACGACGGTCGGGACGAGGGCGTCGGCAGAGCCCCGGGGAGGGGGGCGGCCGCCCCTGCGGTCTCCGGCATGGTGATCTCCCGGACTCGTGGTGGTCTTGGGTGGGTTCGTTTCGCTCGTGTCACTCCCTCCCATGGTCACCGTGCGCCACGGGGGCGGTCCTCGTAGGCGGTGATGAATCCGGGCTACATCTTTCGATGCAGAGACAGCGCCGGAGGTAGCGCGGAGCGGCGAGCGGTAGCGGCGATCCGGCCATTAGCCGTTCCGCGGATGTGCCGAGGGAAAATGCCAAAACCCTCACGTCGCACCACCGTTATCGGTTAGCTTCCGTCGCACGGGGCATGCCACGGGTGATCATCACTCGTACGTAGTCGCGGCCGCACGCTGATGCCGCGCGGCTGGAGAGGATCGTGTGACCGGTATCGACGGGTGCCTGGCGGAGGCCATGACCATACCCGGCGCGCGGGGCGCCAGCCTGGTGGACTGGACCAGTGGGCTCGCCCTGGGCGTGGCGGGCGAGGGCCCCGGCGGCGAC
>NZ_JAIXMK010000246.1:0-753 GCF_020328095.1 Streptomyces sichuanensis | reverse complement strand
TTCGAGAACGCCGCGTTCACCCGCTCGGCAGCCGCCCCCGGCCCGGTGGAGGACGTCATCGTCACGGCACGCGGCGGCTACCACCTCATACGTTTCGTGGAGACCGCCTTCGACAGCAGCGTCTTCCTCTACCTGTGGCTGGACCGCGCCGAGGCCAACCTCGCGGTGGCCCTGTTCCGGGTCAAGGACCTCGCCGGCCGGCTGGTGGTGACGTGAGCGGCGACTCCACGCTGGCCCGGCTCGCCGCCGAACGCGCCACGGGCGCCCTCCACGGCTGCGTCGGCGCGCTCTACCTGGCCGACGGCGCGGTGGTGCACGCCGAGAGTCCGGCGGTGCCCGATGTGGGATGGCGGCTGACGGCCGGGGGACGGCTGTCGCCGGAGAGCTGGGACGAGGCCGTGGAGGCGGGCGGTCCCGACTACCGCGCGGGCAGCTTCCTCGTCGAGCACGGCCGGTTGAGCCGGGGCGAGCTCGAACTGTGCCACCTCAGCGCCCTGTTCGACGCCGCCTACTTCGTCCTCTCCCCGCTCGACGCCGCCCAGCCCGTGCCGGACCGCTTCCTGAAAGAGGCGAAGCACTGGTTCGGCCCGGTCCGCCCGGTGCCCGTCCCCGTTCTGCAACGGGAGGTGCGCCGCCGCCGGTGCCTGCTCGAACGGGCCTGGCCCAGGCCGGAGGTGGACGCCGCCCCCGTCGTACCCGTCACCGGCACGGGCGCGGCCGGACGCGGCGCCCTCCCGCCGACGTGCGGCCGGC
>NZ_JAIXMK010000245.1:0-2110 GCF_020328095.1 Streptomyces sichuanensis | reverse complement strand
GGTGCTCTACCAACTGAGCTACGTCCGCATTCGCTCCGCGCTTCCGTGCGGTGCGGACACCACTATAGCCAACCCTGGGAGCGTGCGATGCGCGCCGCCGCGTGACGGTTCTCCGCACCGAGCTTCAGCGCCGCCGCCGAGAGGTAATTGCGGACCGTGCCCGGCGTCAGCGACACCCGCTTGGCGATCTCCGCGACGGACGCGCCGTCCTCGGCCAGTTCGAGGACCTCGGCCTCGCGCGCCGTGAGCGGCGAATCGCCCGCGCTGATCGCGTCGGCCGCCAACTCCGGGTCCACGTACCGGCTTCCGGCGTGCACGGCACGGATGATCTCCGCCAGTCGCTGCGCCGAGACCGTCTTCGGGACGAAGCCGCGGACCCCCGCCTCCAGGGCCCGCTTCAGATGTCCCGGTCTGCCATGACCTGTCACGATCATGGTGCGGCAGCCGGGCAGTTCGGACCGCAGCGATGTGGCCACCATCACACCGTCCGCCCCCGGCATCTGCAGGTCCAGCACCGCCACGTCCGGCCGGTGCGCCCTCGCCATCGCCAGCGCCTCGGGTCCCGAGGCCGCCTCCGCGACGACCTGGAGATCGTCCTCCAGGCCCAGCAGCGCGGCCAGGGCCCCCCGGATCAGGTGCTCGTCGTCGGCGAGCATGACCCGCACGCGCCCCGTGCCCCTCTCCTCGCTCATGCGCCCCTCCTCTCCTCGCCGCCCACCGCCAGGGCGGCCGTGGGCCCTTCCGCCGGCTCCTCGGCGCCGGTGCCGTGACCCGGCAGCGGGATGCTCGCCGTCAGCCGGAACGTCCTGCGCGCGTCGTACAGGGAGGACACCGTGCCGCCCAGCGCCGCCAGGCGCTCCCGCAGCCCCGCCAGCCCCGAGCCGCCCCCGGAGGACGGACCGGCGGCGCCGGCGGCGCGCACGCCGTCGTTCTCCATGACCAGCACGGCCGCCCCGTCGGCGACCCGCAGCCGCACCGTGCAGCGGCTGGCCTCCGCGTGCCGCAGCACGTTCGTCGTGGCTTCGCGGACCACCCACCCCAGCGCCGACTGGACGGCCGGCGGCAGCTCCGCCCCGCCCGCGTCGTCGATCCGGCACTCGATGCCCGCCGCGGCCAGGACGCCCCGGGCCCCGACCAGTTCGGTGTGGAGGGCGGCCTGGCGGTAGCCGCGCACCACCTCCCGCAGCTCCCGCTGGGAGTCCCGCGCGATCCGCTGGACCTCGCCCATCTCGTCCACCGCGGCGGAGGAGCCCCGCCGGGAGAGCTGTGCGGCGAGCTCGCTCTTGAGCGCGATCACCGCGAGATTGCGGCCGAGCACGTCGTGCATGTCCCGCGAGAACCGCAGCCGCTCCTCCGCCACCGCCAGCCGCGCCTGGGTCCCCCGCGCGGCCTCCAGCTCCCACAGCACGCGCAGGAACCAGGCCGAGGCGCGCACGGCGGCCATGCCCCACACCCCGAGCGCGAACACCAGCGAGGCGGCGATCAGCACGGCGACCAGCACGGCCGGACCGGGATCCCGGGCGGCCACCACGGCGAGCGTTCCCCCCACCACGAGCCCCGCCAGCGCGCACCCGGCGAGGTAGGTGCGGATCCTGCGGGTGAGGAGGCTGTACGAACCGAAGACGATCAGTCCCCCGTGCAGCAGCACGGTCGCGTTCGCCGTGACGTGCCTCACCCCCTCCACCCGCACCACGGCCACGAACGCCGCAAGGGTGAGCACGAAGAAGACCCCGGAGACGCCCAGCCCCCACCACGGGGCGGGCCGCTTGCGCAGGTAGTGGTCCAGCGAACGCCGCAGCAGCCCCACGCCCTGCGCGCACTGGACGAGGCACAGCCCCAGCAGCAGCCACACCGCCGGGCCCGGGCGCCGTCCGGATCCGGAGAGCCAGGACAGGGCGGTGGTCAGCGGGAACAGCCACGGCAGCCCGTAGAGCGTCCACCGCATGTAGCTGTCGACCTGGGCGACCTTGCTCCGCCCCCGCCACTCGCGCACCCACGACCGCATGCCCATGCGTCCGTCCGCCCCCTTGTCACCCGATGTCCCGGCTGCCACCCGGATGTCCGGTCGCCGTTGAACGACGAAGGCCCCGGTCGATTCCCGACCGGGGCC
>NZ_JAIXMK010000244.1:0-2150 GCF_020328095.1 Streptomyces sichuanensis | reverse complement strand
GCAGGTCACGGGCGATGCGGTCACGGTCCTCCAGGAGCGCGATCTGCTGGGCGTCGGCGCGGCGTTCGGCGAGTTCCATGGCCACGGCCGCCTGGCCGGCGAAGGCGACCAGCGGCAGGGTCTCCTCCTGGGTGAACGCCGCCCGGCCGCTGCCGCGTACCAGCAGCAGTACGCCACGGACCACGTCGCCGGAGGTGACCGGCACGGCGACCGATGGGCCGAGGCCCTTCGAGCGCAGCGGTGACGCCTTGCCGTGCGGGTCCGTGCTGATGTCGGCGCTGCGCACGGGGCCGCCCTCACGGTAGGCCGCCCCGGTGAGGGTGCCGTCGACGGGCAGCACCGTGCCGCGCAGCAGGGCGGCGTGCTCACCGACGGCGACCTCGGCCGTGAGCGCGGCCTCGCCGGCCAGCGGCACGGAGACGGTGGCCAGCTCGGCACCGGTGATCTCCTTGGCCCGCTCGGCGATGAGGCCGATGACGTCCGCCGGGGGGCTCCCCGACATCAGGGCGGTCGTCACTTCCGTGCTCGCCCTCAGCCACCGCTCGCGCCGCGTGGACTCCTCGTACAGGCGGGCGTTGTCGATGGCGACGCCCGCGGCGACGGCCAGCGTGGACAGGACCGCCTCGTCCTCGTCCTCGAAGTCCGCGCCCCCGTGCTTCTCGGCCAGGTACAGGTTGCCGAAGACCTGCTCGCGGACGCGGATGGGCACGCCCACGAAGCTGTGCATCGGCGGGTGGCCGGGGGGAAAGCCGTACGACGCCGGGTGCTCGGAGAGGCGCGAGAGCCGCAGCGGTTCGGGGTGGCGGATGAGTTCGCCGAGGATGCCGTGGCCGCTGGGGTACGGCCCGATGGCCTCGATCTGTTCCTCCGTCACCCCCACGGTGAGGAACTGCGAGAGTGTCCGCCCGTCGGGCCCGATGACGCCGAGTGCACCGTAGCGGGCGTCCACCAGGGCCACCGCCGCCTCGACGATGCGCCGCAGCACGTGTTCCAGGTCGAGCTCGCGCCCGACGGAGAGCACGGCTTCGAGCAGGCTGTGCACCCGGTCGCGGGTGCCGCGCGCGGCGTCGATGCGCGCCTGGAGCTCCTCCAGCAGCTCGTCCAGCCTGAGTTGCGGTAATCGCAAGAAAGTGCCTCCTGACAGGCGTCCGACGGGGACGGACGGCCTGTCCGCCCGGGCCCCACCGTATCGGCCACCCCGCGCGGCCTGCGGACGAGCCCCGGTAGCGTGCCGCACGCCCTCCGCGGGCGGCGTGCGGCGCTCTGAGCAGGCGCGGGACGGGCGGGGTACGCCCGGTGTGCCGGTTGCCCCTCGTGGGGACGGGAATGCTGGCCTCATGACGTGCGTCAAGGGGGGTGGGCGCGGTGGCGGCACGCAGGCGATGGGGGCGGTTCTGGCTGTTGCTCACCCCCGCGGTGCTGGCCGCGGGGGCGTTGCTCGCCGCCACGGCGAGCGGGGCCCTGGCCACGTCGGTGGCCGCCTCCGGCTCGGCGTTCAAGGTCAGCGCGGAGCGGGTGGTGGCCGACGGTGTCCGCGCCGTACCCGCCGTCTACACCGAGCCCGGTGAGGCCGGTGCGCGGCATCCGGTGCTGCGGGCCACGGTCCGCCGGGCGCGGATCGAGGGTTTGTGCGTGAGCCTGGTCGTGCCCACCCCGCTCGGCAAGGTCACCCTGCGGGCCGTGGCCGGCCGTTCGGACCCCGTCGTGGGCACGGAGCTCTCGGTGGACGCGGGATCGGTGCGCGGGAAGGTGGACTTCGCCGGCGTCCTGGCCGCGGCCGGCGGCGTGGGAGAGGGCGGGACGGGGGGCTTCCTGGCGGTCACCGACCATGTCGTGGTGCGCGACGGGAAGGTGACCGGGTGGCAGGGCGCGGGGGCGTCACTGCGGATGAGCGACCCCGACGTGGCCCTGCTGATGGGGGAACACGAATGCTATTGAGGCCGGTGTGGCTGAGGCGGGTGCCCGTGAGACGGGCGCTCCTGAGACCGGCGCTCCTGAGACGGGCGGTCGCCGGAGCCCTGCTGCGGCGGGCGAGGGGCTGGTGCGGAGGGCGCCCGGCGGGCTCGGCGGTGCTCGTCTGCGCGAGCGGCGCCGAGCTGACCGTACTGCCCCTGCTGGGTGCGCCCCTGGCCGTCCTGCAGCCCGGGGTG
>NZ_JAIXMK010000243.1:0-2472 GCF_020328095.1 Streptomyces sichuanensis | reverse complement strand
GGGGGGCCGTCAGACCTGGGTCAGGGTGAACGTACCCGTACCGTCCTGCCTGCCGCTGGAGTACTGGCGGATCAACTCGCCGTCCGCGTACCGGTCGTAGCCCATCATGGAGCCGGTGTACTTGTTCTGCACACCGATCTTCGAGCTGCCGGGTACGTCGCGGTAGATGAAGAACCGCTGGAGGTCGTCCTCCCCGCAGGTGGCCGTCGTCAGGTACGCCTGCTCCTTGTTGGCGATGTTCGCCGGGACGGTCGCGCATCCGCCGTTGCCCCAGTTCCACAGGGACGCCTCGATGACCCCGTTGCGCTCCGTCACGTTGCACAGCCGCCAGTTGTCCAGGTGGG
This sequence comes from Streptomyces sichuanensis, assembly GCF_020328095.1. Taxonomy (NCBI): domain Bacteria; kingdom Bacillati; phylum Actinomycetota; class Actinomycetes; order Kitasatosporales; family Streptomycetaceae; genus Streptomyces; species Streptomyces sichuanensis. The sequence continues at coordinate 2,128 of NZ_JAIXMK010000243.1, read as the reverse complement.
CGCTGAAGAAGGTGGATTCGCGCAGGCGGATGCCGTCGTTGGCCAGGAGCGGTGCGCTCCAGTTCAGGGGCTTGCCGGGGACGTCGATCTTGTAGACGGCGGCTTGGCAGTCCAGGGCGGCCCGCGTGGCGGGGGCCGGGCTCCCGGTGGCCTTCACGCTCTTCTCGGCCTTGGCGGCCTTCTCGGCCTTCTCGGCCTCGTGCTTGGCCTGGTCGGCCTTCGCCGAGGGGACCGGCCCGGCCGGGTGCTTCGCGGTGGCGGTGGCGGAGCCGCAGTCGAGGAGGTCCTGCGCCTTGCGCATGATGCTGTTGGCGGGGACCTTGTCCTCGCAGCGCACCGCGCCTTCTTCGAGGGTGGTGAAGGTGGTGTAGCTGCCGGTGTCGGCCCCTTCGATCCACTTCAGCGCCCAACTGCCGTCGGCCTGCTGGACGCGGTTGCAGTTGAGGCTGCCGTACGTACCGGTGACCTTCTTGGTGCCCTTGTAGAGGCCGTAATAGCCGGGATTGGCGAAGTTCCACGTGACGGCCGTCGACGTGTTGCTGGTGGAGGTGTAGTTCACCTGCACGTTCAGGCCCAGACTCGCGCCGACTTTGCCGAGGGTCTCGACAGCGAAGCCGCCTTCGACGTTTCCGGTGAGGCCGACGGTCACCGAGATGGTCGTCTGGACGCTGGTGTTGACGGTCTGGGTACCGGTCGAGCCGCTGGTGACGTACCAGCCCTTGAAGTGGGTGATCGTCGGGATCACTTCGGAGGTCTTGATGAACGGGTGCCGTGTGCCGAGGTCGGCCGCCGTGCAGGTGCCGCCGGGTTCGGCCTGCGTGGCGGCGACGGGTGCGGCGGCGGCCGGTGAGACGGCAAGTCCCACGGTGGCTACGGCGGCCGAGGCGGCACAGGCCATGAGCGTGCTGCCTATGCGGCTGACGGGTCTGGTGGGGCGCATCGTTGCCCTTTCCCCCTGGTTGTGTGTTCGGTGGGGTGAACGTAGCGGCCAGGGGGGTGGTGGCGTGAGCTCGCAACGGGCCAAAATGATCACGGAGGGGCTTATTCCGTCCCTGTGCGCACGGGCGCCGGGCTGGTTCGATCTCCCAGGCGCGCCGCCCAGGCACCGGCTGGACCTGTGCCAAGGCGGTGGCCGCCGCCCCTGTCAGGTAGAGGTAGTGGCGACGTCGCGGTCAAGGAACTACTGGCAGTGACTTCAGGCGTCGCCTGTGGACTGAACAACCTGGCGGACCTAGGTGGTCGGAGCCCTGGCCGACACCGTATCCGCCTCGTGCATGCCCGGCGCGCGCAGCTGTAGCCCAAGAAGCACCGACCGAGTCACGGAACGTCACAGATCAAGGCGGAGCGACACCACTTCTCAGCGCGTCGCGCAGCACTGCGATGGCCTGGGCAACGGCCGCACGGGTGGCATGGGTGTCGCTGAGAGGGTTGAGCATCATGAAGTCGTGGGTGATGCCGTCGTAACGGACGGTGGTGATGTCTACGCCCGCGGCGCGGAGCTTGGCTGCGTATGCCTCGCCCTCGTCGCGTAGGACATCGGCCTCGTCGACAAGGAGGAAGGCCGGGGGGAGACCGGCGAGCTGATCGAGGGTGGCCTTCAGGGGAGAGGCGGTGATCTCGCTGCGCCGCGCGCGTTCGGGCACGTAGGCGTTCCAGAACCACTCCATGGCCTGGGCGGTGAGGAAGTAGCCGGTGGCGAGATCGGCGTAGGACTTGGTGTTCATTTCGGCGTCGGTGACCGGGTAGTACATGGACTGATGCACGAAGCGGACGTCGCCGCGCTCCTTGGCCGTCAGGGGCTAGAGACGAGCTCCGTGAGGTCTGGGGCTGAGAGATGCTGAGGACTCCTGCACGGCCTGACCGCGGAGCGTCAATGCGCCCCGCCACTGGGCAGGCAGCGCAGCATTGCCACAAGCAACAGCCTCGTCCCTCCGAGGCATGATCGCATCCGTGCAGTCGCACACACCACTGCGCTGCTGCTGCCCGAGCCGCGGCCGAAGCAGGCGGAGGGCCGGCTGCCGGCGGTCAGGCGCCTTGGTCGCGATCTCAGGCAGTTCCTCGGATGCGAGTCCTCCGACCACCATCGGCCAGGAGGGGCGGCGGTGCAGAGCGTGCGCCGGCGGGCCGC
>NZ_JAIXMK010000242.1:0-2538 GCF_020328095.1 Streptomyces sichuanensis | reverse complement strand
TCGCCGATGCGCTCCTTGAGCAGGTAGGCCAGGCCGTCGGTGCCGCGCTGGAAGAGGTCGAAGGCGTAGTTCTCGTCGGCGTGCTGGGAGAGCATGACGACGCCGATGCCGGGGTGGCCGGCGCGGATGGCGTGGGCGGCGGCGATGCCCTCGGTGTGGTGGCCGGGCGGCATGCGGATGTCGGCGATGACGGCCTCGGGGCGCAGCTCCTCGACGGCGGCGAGCAGCTCGGCGGCGTCGCCGACGGCCGAGACGACGGCGACGTCGCCGGTGTCCTCCAGCAGCCGGCGGGTGCCCTCGCGCACCAGGTAGTGGTCCTCGGCGATGACGACGCGCATCGGTTGCTCAGTCACGGATCTCCTCCCGCACCCGCTCGGCCAGTCTGGAACGGATCGTGGTGCCGGCGCCGGACCGGCTGGTGATCCGCAGGTCCCCGCCCACCGCCTCGATCCTGTCGCGCATCCCGGTCAGTCCGGAACCACGCGTGGTGTCGGTGGGGAAGCCGACGCCGTCGTCGACGACCTCGACCACGAGCCAGCCCTCGCGGCGGGCCATGCGGATCGTGACGCGGGTGGCGTCGGCGTGCTTGAGGACGTTGGTGAGCGCCTCGGAGATGAGGTAGAACGCGGACTCCTCGACGTCGAGGGCGAAGCGCACCCGGTCGAGGGACTCCTCGATGTGCACCGTGACGGGGATCGGCATGCGGCGGGCCCGGGAGGTGACGGCGGCGACCAGGCCCTGGTCGGTGAGGACCGGCGGGTGGATGCCGTGGGCGACCTCGCGCAGCTCGTCGATGACGCGGTAGGCGTCGTCCTGGACCTCGGTCAGCACGGCGTGGACGTCACCGCCGCGGCCGAGGCGGTTGCGGGCGAGGCGCAGCTTGGCGACCAGGGCCACCAGGTCCTGCTGGATGCCGTCGTGCAGCCGGCGTTCGATGCGCCGCCGCTCGCCGTCCTGGGCGTGCACGATGCGGGCGCGGGAGGCGTCGAGCTCGCCGGCCTGGCGTTGCACCTCCTCGATGCGGGTGGACAGTTCGGCGGCCAGGCGCACGTTGTGGACGGCGAGGGCGGCCTGCCGGGCGAGGGTGCCGACCACGTCGTGGTCCTCGGGGGTGAAGCGGCCCTCGGTCTTGGGCCCGTACTCGATGAGGCCGAGGACGTCCTTGCCGTAGCAGACCGGGAAGCCGCTGCCGGTGTTCCGGGCGGTGCCGGAGGGGGGCTCGTCGCCGGCCGTGCCGACGTGGGCGGGCAGGTCACCGCAGCCTCCCAGGCGGACCCGGGCCCATTGCAGGCCCAGACCCTGCTGCAGTCCGGCGGCGAGCTGGGGCGCCAGCCGGCTGAGGTCGTAGGCGTGTTCGAGGACGCTGCCGAACTGGACGAGGAGTTCGAAGCTGCTGAGCCGGTCGCCGAAGACGCGGCGCTCGGCGAGCTGGTTCAGCTTGGCCCGCAGCGGCTGGAAGAGGGCCGTGGCCGTGACCGCGACCAGCACCGACAGGCCGATCGGGAAGTACTGGCCGGCCGTCAGGCCGAGGGTCATGGCCATGCCCAGGTACCAGCCGCTGATGATGAGCCACAGCGTGCCGTAGACGACCGAGCGCCGGATGACGATGTCGACGCCCAGGAGGCGGTAGCGCAGGGCGGCGTAGACGACGGACAGGGAGATCAGGACGTAGGGCAGGGCGCCGAGGGCCGAGCCGATGAGGTAGAGGATCCCGGATTCGCCGTGCCAGGTGCGGAACAGCCGGGAGACCGCCCGGCCGAGGAAGAGCACGGCCGCCGCCAGGGCGAGGGGCAGCAGCGCGGCGACGTCGCGCTGCCCGGCCGCCCGGGCGCGCAGACAGCGGACGACCAGCAACGTGGCGCCCACCCCGGGCAGCCATGCCTCGGGGTAGTAGAACACCGCGAACTCGACGGTACTGGTGGGCACACCCGCCAGCGGCAGGACGAACGGCAGGGCCAGCAGGGCCCACAGCGAGCGCAGGACGGGGCGCTCGTAGCGGAAGCGGGAGCGGCCGTCGGGCAGCAGCGCCAGCAGGTGCACGACGAGGATGCTGACCGCGAGGTTGTCCCATTCCGCCGGGAGGACGACCAGGCAGGCCGTCGGCGAGGGCAGGCCGTTCTCGGGGGCGCTGAGGTCCCAGCCGAACCGGACGGTCAGCAGCGCCGAGGTGTAGCGGATGCCGATGCTCACCGACAGGGCGGTGCCGATCAGCAGCAGCCTGCGGGCGACCGGGTTGTCGGGGGCGTGCCACCAGGCGAACAGGCCGGCGCAGTAACAGGGCAGAACGGCGCCGAGGATCCACGGCAGCGTGACGGTGTTGTTCTCCAGCAGAAACGCTCCGGTGGTCACCGCCCAGAGCAGGCAGGACCCGCCGGAGAACGCGGCAATCCGTATCGCCGGTCCGCTGCCCCTCACACGCAACCCCTCACGCGCGCCATTATCGACGGGCCGGACGACGGCAGTCCAGACGATCGCCCGCGGGTCGCATAGCGGAAAACCTCCATGGAGATCGGAGGATTCCGGGCTGTGCGCCGGACG
>NZ_JAIXMK010000241.1:0-215 GCF_020328095.1 Streptomyces sichuanensis | reverse complement strand
GAGCTTGTTGAGGACGCTGCGCCGGGCCGCCTCGGTGGGGTGCGCGGTGAAGACGGGGCGTACGGAGAAGTGGCGGGCCGTCTCGCGCAGCCGGTTCAGCTCCGCCTCGCCGAGGAGGGCGGTGGCGCGGCCGATGGGGGAGCCCTCGCGGGCCCGGAGCTCGGCCAGGGCGCGGCCGCGGTGGACCTGCTCGGTGACGTTGGCCAGGTGGAAGT
>NZ_JAIXMK010000240.1:0-2913 GCF_020328095.1 Streptomyces sichuanensis | reverse complement strand
GGTCGGGGTCGGGGTCGTAGAGGTTCTCCACGTCCCAGCCCCGGTCCTCGGGGAACCCGGAGACCGCGTCGCCACCGGAGGCGACCAGACGCCACAGGTCTTCGGGGGACCGCACGCCGCCGGGGTACCGGCAGGCCATGCCCACGATCGCGATCGGCTCGTCGGCCGCAGCGTTTGCGGTGACCGCGGCCTCGGACCGTTCCTGGACGCCCAGTGTCTCGGCCAGCAGGAAGCGGGCGAGCGCGGCGGGGGTCGGGTAGTCGAAGACCATGGTCGCCGGGAGCCGCAGCCCGGTCGCCGTGTTCAGGCGGTTGCGCAGCTCCACCGAGGTGAGCGAGTCGAAGCCGGCTTCCTGGAAGGCGTGTTCCGGCTGGATGGCCTGGGCCGAGGCGTGGCCGAGGACAGCGGCGACCTCGGTACGCACCAGGTCGAGCACCGCCTTCTCGCGCTCGGCCTCCGGCAGCCCGGCCAGCCGCTGCCCCAGGGATCCCTTCGGCGCGGTCTGCGCTGCGCGGCGCGCGGTGCCCCGTACGGGGCCTCGCAGCCCTCGCAGCACCGAGGGCACCGTGCCCTGCAGCCCGGCGAGGTCCAGCCGCAGCGGGGCGACGGCTGCCCGGTCCTGGGCCAGCGCCGCGTCGAACAGCCGCATTCCCTCGTCGACGGCGATCGGGGCGAGTCCCGCCCGCTTGAGCCGGGCGACGTCCGCCTGGCCGAGCCGGTCGGCCATGCCGCTGCCCTGCTCCCACAGTCCCCACGCCAGCGAGGTCGCGGGAAGGCCCTGGGCCCGGCGGGCTTCGGCGAAGGCGTCGAGGAACGTGTTCGCCGCCGCGTAGTTGCCCTGACCGGCGCTGCCCAGGATGCCGGACACCGACGAGAAGACCACGAACGCCGACAGGTCGCCCGTCAGCTCGTGGAGGTTCAGCACGGCGTCCACCTTCGGACGCAGCACTGCGGTCAGACGCTCCGGGGTCAGCGCGGCGATCACGCCGTCGTCGAGGACGCCGGCCGTGTGCACCACGGCGGTCACCGGAGTCCCGGCCAGCACCGCGGCGAGGGCGTCCCGGTCGGCCGCGTCGCAGGCCGCCCAGCGCACCTGGGCGCCCTCCGCCGCCAGTTCGGCTTCGAGCTCGGCCGCGCCGGGGGCGTCGGCGCCGCGCCGGCTGAGCAGCAGCAGGCTGCGTACGCCGTGGGTGGCGACCAGGTGCCGGGCGAGCAGTCCGCCCAGTGCGCCGGACGCACCGGTGAGCAGGACGGTGCCGTCCCCGAAGTCCGGGGTGCCGGTGGCGGATCCGGGCGTCTTCGCCAGGCGCGGTACGAGCGCGTCCTGGCCGCGCACGGCGCACTGCGGCTCGCCGGCGGCGATCAGACCGGGCAGGATGCGGACGGCCGTGTCGGTGTCCTCCGCCTCCACCAACACGATCCGGTCGGGGTTCTCCGACTGCGCGGAGCGGACCAGACCCCACACCGCCGCATGGGCGAGGTCACCGGGCCGGGTCACCAGCGCCAGACGCGACGGACGGTCCTCCGCCAGCCACCACTGCACCAGCGCCAACACCTCACCGGTCACTTCATGGACACGCGTTGCCGTGTCCGCACCGGATCCGGCCGGGCACGGCACGACTACGACGTCCCGCTGCCCGTCCTGGTCGCCGTCCTGCTGCTTCAGCGCGTCGAAGCCCGCGACGGACTCGATGACCAGCGCTTCGGCGGCGGACGGCGCGGTGAACGGCGTCCACTCCAGCGCGAACAGCGAGTCGTCGTCGCCGCCACCGCGCAGCTGCTCCGCCGGCACGGCGCGCAGCGTCAGCGACTCCACCGAGGCCACCGGGCCGCCGGCACCGTCCGCGACGACCAGCGTCACGGAATCGCTGCCCGCACGCGACAGCTTCACGCGGACCATGGACGCACCCGCCGCCTGAACGGCGACGCCGGACCATGCGAACGGCAGCTGCGGGCCGTCGGCGAGAGAGACGAGACCACCGGCAGCCAGGGCGTGCAGAGCGGCGTCCAGAAGTGCCGGGTGCAGGGCAAACGCTCCCGCGTCGGCAGCTGCGTCCTCCGGCAGCTCGACCTCGGCGAAGACCTCGTCCCCGCTGCGCCACACCGACCGCAGGCCCTGGAAGACCGGGCCGTATTCGAGGCCGAGTTCGGCCACGCCGTCGTAGAACGCCGTCAGGTCGACGGCCTCCGTACCCGCGGGCGGCCAGGAGCCGGTGCCCGCAACGAGCTCCGCGGCGGGTGCCTCCGCCGGGGACAGCACGCCTGTCGCGTGCCGCACCCACGTGCCGCCACCGGCCCGGGAGTGCACGCTCAGCAGCCGTCGGCCGGCCTCGTCCTCGGCGCCCACGGACACCTGAAGTGCGACACTGCCGCGCTCGGGCACCACCAGGGGCATGGCCAGAGTGAGGTCCTCGATCCGGCCGCAGCCGACCTCGTCGCCCGCCCGGATCGCCAGCTCGACGAACGCGGTGCCGGGCAGCAGAACGGTTCCGTTCACGGCGTGGTCGGAGAGCCACGGGTGGCTTTCGAGCGAGACCACTCCGGTCAGCAGGACCCCGTCGCTGTCGGCGGTCGCGATCGCGGCGCCGAGCAGCGGATGGTCCGCCGCGCCGAGACCGGCTGCCCGGACATCGCCGGGGCGCTGGGGCACGTCGAGCCAGTAGCGCTCGCGCTGGAAGGCGTAAGTCGGCAGGTCGACACGCCGGCCGCGGGGGAAGAAGGCGTTCCAGTCCGGGGAGACGCCGTGGGTGTGGAGCTGACCGAGAGCGGTGACGATCGCCAGCGGCTCGGGGCGGTCGGCGCGCAGGACAGGCACGGTGACGGCCTCGTCCAGGCAGTTCTGCGTCATTCCGCTGAGCACACCGCCGGGACCGATCTCAACGAAGGTGGTGACGCCCTCGTCGTGCAGGGTCT
>NZ_JAIXMK010000024.1:0-5943 GCF_020328095.1 Streptomyces sichuanensis | reverse complement strand
GGCCGGGCTGCGGGCCGGGGGCGGTCGGGCCCCCGTGCGGCGGCTGTCCGGGGGTGGGGCCACCGGGGAGGTGCGGGAGCGGATGGTTGCCGGTGCGGCCCGAGCGGGTGCCGCGCGCGAACGCGCCCATGCGCCGGGCGGTCTCCTCGGCCGTGCGCTCCTGGGGCGTCTCGGCGGGCATCGGGGCCGCGGGGCGGCGGTGTGCCGCGGCGCCCGGCTGCCGGCGGCGGCGCTTGGGCAGCCCGCCGGCGGTGGAGCCGGTGACGGCGGAGGCGTCGGGAACGTCCGGGGTGAGGGGGACGTCCGGGGTGATGGAGGCGTCCGGGGCCGGGGGGACGTCCGGGAGGACGGGGGGCACCCCGTCGGTGGGCCGGGCGGCCGGCGGGCCGAGCGGCGGGGGCTCCTGGACGGCGTGCGTCCGCTCCGCGGTGCGCGCGTGCGAACGGGAGGGCTTGCGCGTCGCGCCGTGGCCGTGGGCGGTGCGTCCACGGCGCTGTCCGGTGAGCGGGGTGGTGCTCGGCCCGTCGAGGTCGAGCTGGGTCAGCAGTGCGCTGGGCAGGAAGAGGACGGCCCGGACGCCGCCGTAGGGCGAGCGCGTGTCGACCGAGACGCTGAAGCCGTAGCGCGCGGCGAGCACGCCGATGACGGGGAAGCCGAACTGCGGCGGGTCGCCGAGCCGGGAGACGTCCACGGGGCGCCGGCCGGACAGCATCGCCACGGCCTCCTGCACCTCCCGCCCGTCCATGCCCACGCCCGCGTCGTCGATGACCACGCACGCGCCGTTGTGCACCGGCTGGAGGCTGACCTCGACGGTGGTGTTGGGCTGGGAGTGGCGTGCGGCGTTGTCGAGGAGTTCGGCGACGGCAAGCACGACGGGCTCGACGACCCGGCTGACGACGGCGATCCCGTCCTGGCCGTGCACCCGTACGCGGCGGTAGTCGCGGATGCGCGAGGTGGCGCCGCGGACGACGTCGGTGAGCGGGGAGGCGACGCGCTGCCGTCCGGGCCAGGAGCCGCAGAGCACGGCGATGGCCTGGGCGCGGCGCCCGAACTGGGAGTTGGCGTGGTCGATCTCCAGCAGGTCCCTGAGGACGTCGGGGTTGTCGTGCCGCTCCTGCATCTCGGAGATGGCCAGCTGCTGTTCGTGCGCAAGACCCTGCAGGGCCCGCATGGACGCCTTGAGCGCGGCCTTGGCGGACTGGTCGGCGCGGGCCTGTGCCTTCTCCACGGCCTGGGCGAAGAGGTCCATCACGGACTGGAGGCGCTGGGCGAAGGCGGTGCCGGCGAGCCGCTCGTCGAGCGGTCCGGGCAGGGGCACGTCCTGGCTCACGGCGTCCGCGACGGCGGGCAGCCGGACGGCGACCAGGTGGGCCGTCTCCTCGTCACGCGCCCGGAGGCTGTCCTCCAACTGGGCGACGCGCCTGCGGACTCCGGCGGTGATCTTCCGCTGGCGCAGCAGCAGGACCGCAACGACGGTCAGCGCGATCGCCAGACACCAGATCACCGCCTCCGGTATGTGATGTGACATCAATTCCTCTTGGACGACGGGGGCATGGATCGGAGGGACAGGTCGGTGTCCTGACGCCCCGTCCAGAAGCGGAATACCCGGATCATCCTAACCGTGCAGGTGACCGAGTGTCCGATCTTCGTTACCCATACCGAACTGGCTTACGGCTTGATCATTCGGCGAGCCTAGGGGAGCCGTCGGCGCGAGGAAAGGGAAAGGTGAGGGAGCTCTCGGACGCCGGGGATGCAGGGACCGGGGTGCGGGCGCACCATGAAAGGCGAGGCGGAAGGCGCCACCGGAGGCCGCGCTGCGCGGCGTTCCGCGGTGGCCCGGAGGGCGGAGGCACCTCGTCAGGTCCCGCCCCGGAACGCCACGTTCAACGCCGCCCGCCGGCCGCGGCGCCGGGCACCGGGCCGCAGGTTTTCGGACATCCCCATCCCCCGCGGGCCCCGGTCGGACGGACCGTGGACCGGCAGACGGACGCACTCCCCCACGGCGACTGGAGGGCAGAGTCATGCGCGAACGGAGAAGGACCGGGCGGCGCGGCGCGCCCGCCCTCGCGGTGGCCGGAATCATGGTGGTCGCGGGCCTCGACACCGCCGGCGCGAGCCCACGGGCGCCCCGGGCCGCCGGCGAGGACGCGGCCGCGCCGGCGGGTGCTGCGGCCGCTCCGGCCGGGGCCGCCGCAGCCGGGGCCGCAGCGGCTCCGGTCGCCGGCCCGGACACCTGCGTACCGGGCATGGTCTGGCGCAAGGCGAGGCCGAACGACCTCGTCTGTGTCACCAAACTCTCACGTGCCGCGATCCTGCAGCAGAACACCGAGGCCCCCGCGCACACCAGGGCCGACGGCAGTTGTACGTTCAACTGGGTCTGGCGCCGCGCGACACCCCTCGACCACGTCTGCGTCTCCCCCACCACGGCCGGGATCGTGCGGCAGCAAACGGTGGTGGCGACGAAGTACTGGGCGGCCACCGCCGACAAGAGGAACGGCCAGACGATCACCAAGGACCCGTTCTGGTTCCCGAACGACCTCTACCGGCTCCACAGCATCTTCACCGGCCCGAACCCGCTGTTCGCCGACGTCTTCCAGGCGAGCACGGCGGACGGCACCGGACTCATCATCCACACCAGGGTCGCCGGCGGTCACCAGGAGTTCCAGTTCCGGCGGGTGGGCAACGGCGTCGCCTACCAGAACATCTTCGAGATCGTCGCGCGCCATTCCGGTAAGTGCCTGGACGTCGCCGGCTTCAGCCAGAACGACGGGGCCCGGGTGATCCAGTGGCCCTGCCACGGCGGCGACAACCAGAAGTGGTACCTCCACCGGCGCGCCGACAATCTGTTCGAACTGCGCTCGGTCCTGAGCGACAAGTGCCTGGACGCCGCCAACCCGAACAACCCGGCCGGGACCGCGCCGCCCTTCGGCGCTCCGCTGCAGCAGTGGACCTGCCTCGGCAACCGCAACCAGGCATGGCAGCTCTTCCCGCAGCACTGACGGTCCGGGCCGGGCCCGGGGGGCCGGTCGGCGGTCCGGGGGCCCGGTCCGTCCGGGGTTGCGGATACGGTGGTGCCAAGCGCCGTGCGCGGACGAGGCTCCGGCGGGGCGTATCGCGTCGTACCCACGGGAGCCTTCCCTTGGGGCCGTGAGCCGAAGAAGGAAGATGTGAGCAGGGTGTTGGTGCAGGTCAGCGCGGTAGACCGGAGCACGGGGCAATAGTCATGCATATCGTGATCATGGGGTGCGGGCGAGTGGGCTCGGCCCTCGCGCAGACCCTTGAGCAGCAAGGCCACACGGTCGCCGTGATCGACCAGGACCCGACCGCCTTCCGGCGCCTGGGCTCCGGGTTCGGCGGCCGCCGGGTCACCGGCGTCGGCTTCGACCAGGACACCCTGCGCGAGGCGGGCATCGAGGAGGCGGGCGCGTTCGCCGCGGTCAGCAGCGGCGACAACTCCAACATCATCGCCGCCCGCGTGGCCCGCGAGATGTTCGGCGTCGAGAACGTCGCGGCCCGCATCTACGACCCGCGCCGCGCCGAGGTCTACCAGCGGCTCGGCATCCCCACCGTGGCCACCGTGCGGTGGACCGCGGACCAGATGCTGCGGCGGCTGCTGCCGTCGGGCGCGGAGCCGCTGTGGCGCGACCCCAGTGGCGGCGTCCAGCTCGCCGAGGTGCCCGTCTCGGAGGGCTGGGTGGGCCAGAAGGTGAGCCTGCTGCAGGACGAGACCGGCGTGCGGGTGGCGTTCCTCACCCGTCTGGGCGAGGCCATGCTGCCGACGTCGGCGACGGTGCTGCAGGAAGGCGACCTGGTGCACGTGATGATGCGCACCGACGAGGTCGAGAAGGTCGAAGCGGCGTTCTCCGCGGGTCCTGAGGAGGCGCACTGATGCGGGTTGCGATTGCTGGTGCCGGTGCCGTCGGCCGCTCCATCGCGGGCGAGCTGCTGGAGAACGGGCACGAGGTGCTGCTCATCGACAAGGCCCCCTCGGCCATCTCGGTGGAGCGGGTGCCGCTGGCGGAGTGGCTGCTGGCCGACGCGTGCGAGATCACCTCGCTGGACGAGGCCGCGCTGCAGCGCTGCAACGTGGTCATCGCCGCGACCGGTGACGACAAGGTCAACCTCGTCGTCTCGCTGCTCGCCAAGACGGAGTACGGGGTGCCGCGGGTCGTGGCCCGCGTCAACAACCCCAAGAACGAGTGGCTCTTCAACGAGTCCTGGGGCGTGGACGTGGCCGTCTCCACCCCGCGCCTGATGTCGGCGCTGGTCGAGGAGGCCGTGAGCGTCGGCGACCTGGTGCGCCTGCTGCGCTTCAGCCAGGGCGACGCCAACCTCGTCGAGCTCACCCTGCCGCCCGAGTCCGCCCTGGCCGGCACCCGGGTCGGGGACGTGGACTGGCCGGAGGACACCTCGCTGGTCACCATCATCCGCGGCAACCGCGTGCTCACCCCCAACCGGGAGGACGCACTGGAGGCGGGCGACGAGCTGCTGTTCGTGGCGGCCCCGGCGCGCGAGGAGCAGCTGGAGGACCTGCTGTCGGTGCGCCGCGAGAGCACGGAGGGCTGACCGCCACCGGCGCGCGCCCGTAGCGCAGGACGCAACGCGGAGGGCCCCCGGGACGTCGTCCCGGGGGCCCTCCGCATCTCCGTCCGTCTGCGTGTCTGCGTGTCTGTGTGTCGCGCAACCGGCGTCAGCGCGCCGTGGCGTTCGCCTTCGCCTCGCGCTCGGCCTGCTCGGCCGCCTCCATCTCGGCGAAGACGTCGATCGGCGGCGGCGCCTTCGAGAGGAAGATCCAGGTCAGGTAGACCGAGAGCAGCATCGGCGGGATGCCGAGGGCCACCTTCACCCAGCCCAGCTGGGTGGCGTCGCCCCACCAGTAGAGGGGGAAGAGGATCGCCGACTTGGCGAGCAGGATCAGGCCCCACGCCCAGCTGGCCTTGGTGTAGGCGACCTTGCGGCCCGGGTTGCGGGTGCGCCAGGAGAGGTTCTCCTTGAACACCGGTCCCAGGATCAGACCCATCAGCGGGTAGCCCACGATCGAGGAGACGATGTAGGCGATCGCCAGGCCGAGGCTGTAGAGCATGCCCGGCAGGTAGAAGTTCTTGGCGTCACCGGACATCATCGCGAAGACGGCGCCGAAGGCCACTCCGAAGACGCCGCTGAAGGCGTGCTTGAGGGTGTCCTTGCGGACGAGGCGGGCGAGGCCGAGCACCAGGGAGAGGCCCAGTGCGGCGATCGCCGCGACGTGGATGTCGCGCTTGACCGTGTAGATCGCAACGAAGACCAGGCCGGGGACGGTGGTCTCCACCATGCCGCGCACGCCGCCGAAGGCTTCGAACAGGGCGGCCTCGGTGACCGATCTGGAGTCCGCGCTCTGCGCGTCCTCGGGCGTGCGGTGGTCCGTCGGCTTGTCGAAGGACGGCAACGGCTACTCCTGTCCGAGCGGTCGGAGTTCGTAACGGGGGTTGAACAGCACTCTCCGGCCGCGGCTCATGGATATCCGGCCGGAGGCGATCAGCTTACGGCCGGGCTCGATGCCCGCGATGGAGCGGCGCCCCAGCCAGACCACGTCCAGCGCGGCCGAACCGTCGAACAGCTCGGCCTCCAGGGCGGGCACCCCGGCACGCGGCCGCAGGGTGACGGTCCGCAGCGTGCCGGTGACCTTGACTATCTGCCGGTCGTCGCAATCGCATATGCGCGTGCAGCCCACGGCCTCCGTGTCCTGCTGGAGCTCGGCGTGGTGCAGCTCCTCCTGGGAGGAGGACAGCCGGTCGAGCATCCGGCGGAAACGGCCGGTCGGCCTCTCGGAACGGGGTACGGCACTCATGCCCCCAGCGTACCGGGGCGACCCCGGCCGGGATCAGCACACGCGGCGCCCGCGCGGGGCCCGGAACCGGAGGCACCGCACCGCGCCCCGGCGGCCGTCAACCCCCTGCGCCCCGC
>NZ_JAIXMK010000239.1:0-3245 GCF_020328095.1 Streptomyces sichuanensis | reverse complement strand
GCCGTTCCCGGTGGCCGGGCCGCCGCCCGCCGCGCGGCGGCGGAGCGCAAGGCGGCCGGTGACCGCCGCAAGCGCCCCGCCTCCCGCGAGCGCACCGACCCGCTGCGCCGGCTGCTGCCGCAGGCCCTCGTCGTCGCGTTCCTCGCCGGCGGCACCTCCGCCTTCGTCGCCAGCGACAAGTCCGTCCAGCTCAGCGTCGACGGCCGGCCCCGCACGCTGCACACCTTCGCGGGCGACGTCGAGGAGCTGCTGGCCGACGAGGGCATGACCGTCGGCGAGCACGACATCGTCGCCCCCGGCCCCCACCACGACCTGGCCTCCGGCGACCGCGTCATCATCCGCTACGGCCGTCCCGTCGCCCTGACCCTCGACGGCGAACGCCGCCAGGTGTGGACCACCGCCCGCACCGTCGACGGCGCCCTGCGCCAGCTCGGCGTGCGTGCCGAGGGCGCCTACCTCTCCGCCTCCCGCTCGGCGCCCATCGGACGGCAGGGCCTGGACCTGGACGTGCGCACCGAGCGCAGCGTCACCTTCATGGCCGACGGGCGCGAGCGCACCGTCCGCACCAACGCCGCGACCATCCGCGAGGCCATCGAGCAGGCCGGGATCAGCCTGCGCGGCCAGGACACCACCTCCGTCGACCCCGACAGCTTCCCGCGCGAGGGCCAGACCGTCTCGGTCATGCGCATCACGGGCAGCCGCGAGGTCCGCGAGGAGCCCATCGCCTTCACCACCGAGCGGCGCGAGGACCCCGCCCTCTACAAGGGCACCGAGGTCGTCGCGCAGCGCGGCGAGAAGGGCGTCGAGCGCGTCACCTACGAGCTGCGGACCGTCAACGGGGTGAAGCAGAAGCCGCGGCGGATCTCCTCGGAGACCGTGAAGCAGCCGCGCACCGAGATCGTGAGCGTGGGCACCAAGGCCCGCCCCACCTCGGTGCAGGGCGCGGACGGCCTGAACTGGTCCGGCCTCGCCCAGTGCGAGGCGGGCGGCCGGCCCAACGCGGTGGATCCCTCCGGCACGTACGGCGGGCTGTACCAGTTCGACGTGCGCACCTGGCACTCCCTCGGTGGCAGCGGCCGGCCCCAGGACGCGTCGGCCCAGGAGCAGACCTTGCGGGCCAAGAAGCTGTACGTCAGCCGGGGGGCGAGCCCGTGGCCCGTGTGCGGCCGTAAACTTCACGGGTGAGCTCCAGCCCCAGCACAGACGATTCCGGCGCCCTGCTCGGCCCGGCCGACATCCGCGAACTGGCCGCCGCCCTCGGGGTCCGCCCGACCAAGCAGCGCGGCCAGAACTTCGTGATCGACGCCAACACGGTCCGGCGCATCGTACGGACCGCCGAGGTGCGGCCCGATGACGTGGTCGTCGAGGTCGGGCCGGGGCTCGGGTCGCTGACCCTGGCCCTTCTGGAGGCCGCCGACCGGGTCACGGCCGTCGAGATCGACGACGTGCTCGCCGCCGCCCTCCCCTCGACCGTCGCCGCCCGCATGCCCGCCCGTGCCGACCGCTTCGCGCTCGTGCACAGCGACGCCATGCGCGTCACGGAGCTGCCGGGCCCGGCGCCCACCGCGCTGGTGGCCAACCTGCCGTACAACGTCGCCGTGCCGGTGCTGCTGCACATGCTGGAGCAGTTCCCCAGCATCGAGCGCACGCTGGTGATGGTCCAGTCCGAGGTCGCCGACCGGCTCGCCGCCCGGCCCGGCAACAAGGTCTACGGCGTGCCCTCGGTCAAGGCCAACTGGTACGCCGAGGTCAAGCGGGCCGGTGCCATCGGCCGCAACGTCTTCTGGCCGGCGCCCAACGTCGACTCCGGCCTCGTCTCGCTGGTGCGCCGCGACAAGCCGATCGAGACCACGGCCACGCGCGAGGAGGTCTTCGCCGTCGTGGACGCGGCCTTCGCGCAGCGCCGCAAGACGCTGCGCGCCGCGCTGGCCGGCTGGGCCGGTTCCGCCGCGGCCGCCGAGGCCGCGCTGGTGGCCGCGGGCGTCTCGCCGCAGGCGCGGGGCGAGGCGCTGACCGTGCACGAGTTCATCGCCATCGCCGAGCAGAAGGACGCCGCGCAGTGACCGCTCCCGTCACCGTCCGGGTACCCGCCAAGGTCAACGTCCAGCTGGCGGTGGGCGGGCTGCGGCCCGACGGCTTCCACGACCTGGCCAACGTCTTCCTCGCCGTGGGCCTGTACGACGAGGTCACGGTCGCCCCGGCGGAGGAGCTGCGCATCACCTGCTCCGGGCCGGACGCCGCCCAGGTGCCGCTGGACCGCACCAACCTGGCCGCACGCGCCGCGCTCGCCCTCGCCGCGCGGCACGGCCGGGACGCGAACGTCCACATCCACATCGCCAAGGACATCCCGGTCGCGGGCGGCATGGCCGGCGGCAGCGCCGACGGCGCGGGCGCGCTCGTCGCGTGCGACGCGCTGTGGGGCACGGGCGCCTCCCGCGAGGAACTGCTGGAGATCTGCGCGGAGCTGGGCAGCGACGTCCCCTTCAGCCTGGTGGGCGGCGCCGCGCTCGGCCGCGGGCGGGGCGAGCTGCTGACGCCGCTCGACGTCGGCGGCACCTTCCACTGGGTCTTCGCCGTCGCCGACGGCGGCCTGTCCACGCCCGCGGTGTACGCGGAGTGCGACCGGCTGCGCGAGGCGTCGGGCACGGGCGCGAGCGCCGCCGAGGTACCGGAGCCGGAGGCGTCGGAGGACCTGCTGGACGCCCTGCGGACCGGTGACGCGGCGACCCTGGCCGCCGCCGTCGCCAACGACCTCCAGGCCGCCGCCGTCTCCCTGCGCCCGTCGCTGGCCGCCACGCTGGCCGCGGGGACGGACGCGGGGGCGCTGGCCGCGCTGGTCTCCGGCTCCGGGCCGACCACGGCGTTCCTGGTGGCGGGCGAGGCCGAGGCGGAGAAGGTGGCCGACGCGCTGCGCGCCTCCGGCACCTGCCGCGCGGTGCGCATGACGTCGGGGCCCGCAGCGGGCGCGACGGTGCTCACGGCATGAAGCCGGACGGGCCGTAAGGGCCCGGTGAACGCAGGAACGTGAAGCGGCGCAGGTGCCCGGAGGCACCTGCGCCGCTCGTTCTGCCGTACGCCCGCCGGAGGGTCAGATGCGGACGGTGTAGCCGTACCCGGCGCCCGCGGCGATGCGGCCCCAGCCGGTCCAGCCGCCCCGGCCGTCGCCGCCGTTGTTGATCCAGACGTCGACGGCGCCGTTGTCGTCCACCACGGTGTAGTCGGCCTTGCCGTCGCCGTTGATGTCG
>NZ_JAIXMK010000238.1:0-3455 GCF_020328095.1 Streptomyces sichuanensis | reverse complement strand
GCCGAGCGGCGCCCGCCGAGCGGCGCCCGCCAGGCGGGGCCCACCCGCGGACTCGCTCCGCCCCCCCGGACTCGCCCCCGCCCGGGTGACGTTCGGCCATCCCCGCCCCCGCTTCCGGTATCCCTGACGACGCTCCGTCATCTGCGGGGCCTTATGGAGGGATACCCACCCATGCGCATCCGTGAGGCGATCAGCATCGCCGTAGGCGCCCTCGGCGTCACCGTCCTGACCGTGGCAGGTCCCGTCGCCGCGCCCGGGGCGGCCGCCGTCCCGCCCCCGCCGCCACCCCGCAACCAGCTGACCATCGACGACACCGGCCGCATCGCCCCCGACGGCACCATCACCCTGACCGGCACCTACCGCTGTCAGCTCCCCGGCGGCCTGCCGGCCGGCACCGTCCTCGTCGCGCCCACCGTCATCCAGGGCGGCCACTCCCAGGGCATCGGCGGTTCCCGTGCCACCTGCGACGGCAGGCGCCACCCGTGGCGGAACGCGGCGCATCCCTACCACTCGGCGTTCCGGCCGGGGCCGGCCCGGACCGACGGCACGCTGATGCAGTTCCGGAAGGACAAGAGCGGGATCCTCCTCCCGCACTTCCTCGCCGTCGCTCCCCAGCACGACATCGTGCTCGTCACCCGGCCCTAGGCGGCGCCCCACGGACCGGCCCGGGACCGTCCGCCCCGCGGTCCTGCGAGGATGGGGGCGTGACTGGAACGCTCGTACTCGCAGGAACTCCCATCGGTGACGTGGCCGACGCACCCCCGCGGCTGGCCGCCGAGCTCGGTGCCGCCGAGGTGATCGCCGCCGAGGACACCCGCCGGCTGCGCCGCCTGACGCAGGCGCTGGGGGTGCACACCACCGGACGGGTGGTCTCCTATTTCGAGGGCAACGAGTCGGCCCGCACGCCCGAGCTCGTCGAGGCGCTGCGGGGCGGCGCCCGGGTGCTGCTGGTCACCGACGCGGGCATGCCGTCCGTCTCCGACCCCGGGTACCGGCTGGTCGCGGCGGCCGTCGAGCACGGCATCAAGGTCACGGCCGTGCCGGGCCCGTCGGCGGTGCTGACGGCGCTGGCGGTCTCCGGGCTCCCCGTGGACCGGTTCTGCTTCGAGGGCTTCCTGCCGCGCAAGGCGGGCGAGCGGCTCGGCCGCCTCCGCGAGGTGGCCGACGAGCGGCGCACCCTCGTCTACTTCGAGGCCCCGCACCGGCTCGACGACACCCTCGCCGCGATGGCCGAGGTCTTCGGCGCCGACCGCCGGGCCGCGGTGTGCCGGGAGCTGACCAAGACCTACGAGGAGGTCCGGCGCGGCCCGCTCAAGGAGCTGGCCGAGTGGGCCGCCGAGGGCGTGCGCGGCGAGATCACGATCGTCGTGGAGGGCGCCGCCGAACGCGGGCCCGGGGACCTGGACGCCGCCGAGCTGGTGCGCCGCGTCCGCGTCCGCGAGGAGGCGGGCGAGCGCCGCAAGGAGGCGATCGCGGCCGTGGCTGCGGAAGCAGGTCTACCCAAGCGCGAGGTGTTCGATGCGGTCGTAGCGGCAAAAAATGCCGCACAGTCGGACCGATCGTAAAGTAAAGGGCTAACCTGAAAAGCAAAGCTTGGGCATGGCAGCCGGTGCCTTAGGGCATGGAGCCGCCAAGTTTGCCCCAATTCGCGGGTCAGGCTGCTGCGCCGTCGCCGGGATGGGCGTTCCCTGGTTGTGGGACGTCCGGTCCCGGAGAGGCTTGTCCAGCGGACAAGAGGAGCTGCCATGAGCGAGACCGCAGGTGCTTCGAGCGGGGCCAGGCCCGCCACCCAGACGCGCGTGATGACCCAGGCCCCGTCGCCGGGGAAGGGCGAGGTGGCGCACGAGTCGTACGCCTTCGCGTGCATGCGGTGCGGACAGGGCTGGGAGCAGTCCTACGAAATACGCCACTACACCGACGCCGAGGGCCGGCCCTTCGTCGTCTACTACGCGGACGGCGAGCGCGTGCCGTCCCCGCTCAGCCGACCCACCTGCGTGAACTGCGGCGAGCACGTCGTGCGCATCATGCGGTCCGGGCAGGTGTCCGTGATCGCCGATGCCCTGCACCTGTCCGGACGCACGGTCGTTCCGGCGACCATGCAGGCGGCCGCCGGGCCGCTGCAGATCGGCGGCAGCTATCACGAGCCGCGTGAGGCGAAGACCCGCCACGGCCGGCACGAAGCCGGCCGTGAGACCGACAAGCCCGAGCCGCGCACCCACGGCTGGCACCTGTCCGACCTGCTCAAGCCCTTCCACCGGAAGTGAGCTCCGCCCCGCACGCTCCTTAGAATCGCGTGCATGGCGGCAACAGCAGCAGCATCGAACGGCGGCCCGGAAGACGGCGGGCGGAACGCGAACGAGGGCAAGGCCGACAAGGCCGGCAAGCCCGACAAGCAGGTCCCCCCGCCGCTCCCGGAGCCGCTGAACGTACCCGTCGCCGACTCCCACACCCACCTCGACATGCAGGACTCCACGGTCGAGGAGTCGCTGGCCAAGGCCGCGTCCGTCGGGGTGACCACCGTCATCCAGGTGGGCTGCGACCTGGCCGGCTCCCGCTGGGCCGCCGAGACCGCCGCCGCCCACGACGCCGTGTGGGCCACGGTGGCCCTGCACCCCAACGAGGCCCCCCGCATCGTCCTCGGCGACCCCGACGGCTGGTCCCGGCAGGGCGCCCGGGCACCGGGCGGCGACGCCGCCCTCGACGCCGCGCTGGAGGAGATCGACCGCCTGGCCGCGCTGCCGCAGGTGCGCGGCGTCGGCGAGACCGGCCTCGACTACTTCCGCACCGGCCCCGAGGGCAAGGCCGCGCAGGAACACTCCTTCCGTCGCCACATCGACATCGCCAAGCGCCACGGCAAGGCCCTGGTCATCCACGACCGCGACGCCCACGAGGACGTCCTGCGGGTCCTGGAGGAGGAGGGCGCGCCCGAGCGCGTCGTCTTCCACTGCTACTCCGGCGACGCCGCCATGGCCAAGCTCTGCGCCGATGCCGGCTACTACATGTCCTTCGCCGGGAACGTCACCTTCAAGAACGCCCGGCACCTGCGCGACGCCCTCGCCGTCGCCCCCCTCGACCTGATCCTCGTCGAGACCGACGCGCCATTCCTGACCCCGGCGCCGTATCGCGGACGGCCCAACGCGCCCTACCTCATTCCGGTCACATTGCGCGCGATGGCCGGAGTGAAGGACATCGGCGAGGACGCCCTGGCCACGGCGGTAGCGGCGAATACCGCACGGGCATTCGGCTACTGACCCCTGAATTCGCGACACCGTGTGACGATACGACTTTGGTGGGTGACGGTGGCTCCGCTACAGTCCCGGGCCTAGCCGGACCCATGGAGAGTCGTGAGTCATGCACAGGGCAGCCCCCACGCTGCACCCCGCGCCGTGACGGAAACGCCGCTGCCGTACGACCCGTACGCGCAGCCCGATCCGTACGGCTCGCACGACCCCTAC
>NZ_JAIXMK010000237.1:0-296 GCF_020328095.1 Streptomyces sichuanensis | reverse complement strand
GTACGACCCGTACGCGCAGCCCGATCCGTACGGCTCGCACGACCCCTACGGCCCGTACGGCCCGTACGGGCCGTACGGGCCCCCTGAGCCGTACGAGCCCTACGAGTCCTACGAGCCCTTCGGGCAGCCCCAGCTGCCCCGCCAGGCCGTGGCGCCGGTCCGCCCCGACGACCCGCACGGCGGCGGGCACGGCGAGCCCTGCGCCCCGCCGGCCCCGGACGAGCCGTGCGACGACCCCGGCACGGACGCCGTCGCAGCCGGTGGCGCGGCCGTTCCCGGTGGCCGGGCCGCCGCCC
>NZ_JAIXMK010000236.1:0-3869 GCF_020328095.1 Streptomyces sichuanensis | reverse complement strand
GGCCGTAGACGACCGATCCGACGGCGAGCAGGGACAGCAGCCAGAAGCCCGCGAGCAGGGGGCGGAAGCCGTAGCCGACCGTGGCCTCCTGGAGGTGTCCCCACAGGCGGGCCTGCCAGGGGAGGGTGCGGCGGTGCCGGCGGATCTTGGCCAGCTGGACGACGCGGGCGGCGTGGTCGTCGCCGACCCGCAGGAAGGCCCCGGTGAGCTGCTCGTAGCCGTGGGGCAGGTACCCCTCGCTCTCGCTGTGCAGCATGGGGAGGCGGCGCTCAGCAGGCTCGTGCGGGGTGAGCGTGGTGTAGACGAGACCGTTGAGCATCACTTCGTCCGGCAGCACGTCCGGTTCCAGGAACAGCACCTCGATCTGGGTGCGCCGCAGGTTCAGGGCGCCTTCCATAGGGGGTGCCTTGCGCAGCCAGAGTTCGCCGATGGCGCAGCTGCTCGCGCGCAGCGCCGTGTCGCCGGGGTTCGACAGGTGGGCGTACGACAGGTCGAGCCGTCCCGGGACGCGGGCGCCCCGGAGGCCGATCCAGCCCTGGACACGGATGTGTCGCATGAGGAGGTTGCTGCCCACGACGAGCGTCTCCGCGTCGAGGGCGGCGCCTCCGGGGTTGCCGAGCCTCGCGCGGTCGAGGGTGACCGATCCCGCGACCGAGGCGCCGCTGAGCCGCACTTCGCCGTGCGCGACCAGTCCGGGGGCCCACAGGTTGTCGCCGATGGTCGCGTGGCCGAGGCGGAGCGCGGGCCACTCGGTGGTGTCCGGCGGGGTGATCCGGCATGCGTCCATGAACAGCGCCCCGTCGATCCGCGCCCCGCCGAGCCGCACCGGCCCGCGGAACCGGCAGCCGGACAGGTGGACCATGCCCTCCACCTGCACGATGGCGGCCGCCAGACCGGGCAGGACGGAGCCGTTCAGGCTCAACTGGCGCAGCCTGGCGGCGTAGAGGAGGGGCGTCTCCTCGAAGAAGCAGTCGCTCAGCCGCAGGGCGTGATCGATCGTGCCGTACGCCAGATCGAGGGTCCCGGTGATCCGGGCGCCCGCCAGTTTGAGGGCGGGTATCTCGCCCTCCTCCTGCGGGCCGCTGAGGAGCAGGGTCCGCAGCACCTCGGCGCGGACGGTCCGCTCCTGGCCCCAGTCCGCTGCCTGTGCCGCGTCTTCGTCGTCCGTCGCACGGAGGTCGACGGAGACGCCCTTGGGGAAGGCGTGCCACACCCTCAGTTCAGCGGGAGAAAGATCATTTGTGTCCACCCGCCGGGACTCTGGCGCCACCGCGCATGGCTGTCAACACCTCCTCGGGCCAGAACGCCGAGGTCCTGGGGGCGTCTTGTCCCGCATCCAGGAGCAGCGACGGCCCGGGGCCACATCGGGACTGCATCCGGCCTCCACCATCCGGTACGTTCCTGGACGGAACCTGCCGGCAGGCAGCCGCCGTGGAAAGGTGAGCAGATGACCCGGCCCACCCCGGTCGATGCACTCACGGCGTGGAGTGGCCACGCCCTCGGCGAGGCGGACTGGCTGCTCCCGCTGCCGCCCGCCTGCTCGCGCACACTGGACGGCCGGGGAGAGGACACCGGATCCTCTGGGGCAGAACTGGCGGACCTGGCCGCGCGTGTCACCCGGCGCCTGCGGAACGGCCGCGGGTTCGTCGTGGTCCGCGGCCTTCCGGTAGCCGGCCGCGCTGACCGGACGTGCGCCGCGATGTGCCGGCGACTCGCCGCCTCCCTGGGCACGGTGAGGCCGGCGGACCCCGGTGACCTCATCACCGTGTCCGACAACGCCGGACTGGGCAAGACCGACCTCGCCCTGGCCCTCCACACCGACCGGACCCCGGCACCCCGTCCTCCAAGGCTGCTGGGGCTGCTGTGCGTGCGACAGGCAGCACGAGGCGGGGAGACGCTGCTCGCCAGCGGCCATGCCCTGCACAACAGGCTGCTCACCGAAGCCCCCTGGGCCCTGCCCCGCCTCTACCAGGACTTCCACTTCGGCCGAGGACCCGGCTTCGACCGGCTCCGCCCCGTCTTCCAGCGGCACGGCACAGACCTGCGCGTGCACTACAACCGGCGCGGGATCGAACAGGCCCAGCACGCAGCCGGCGCGCCCCTGCCCCCCGACGAGCAGGCGGCCCTCGACGCCGTCGACCGGATCCTTTCCGGCCCGCGCACCGTCCTGCGCATACCCCTGCGCCCGGGAGACCTTCTCTGGCTGGACAACACCGTCGTCCTGCACGGCCGCACCGCGTTCACCGACCCGCCCCACCCGTACGCCCGTAGATGCCTGGCCCGCGTGTGGGCGGACTGAGCTTGTTCCCTCCCTCCGGCGAGTCACCCTGACGGGACGCGTGATCGCCCGGGCAGGACCGCTAGAGGGATATCGCGACGACCTTCTCCGCGATGATCCGCACGATCAGCCGGACGACGTCGGCCGGCTCCGCCGGCGGGTCCTCGCCGAGATACCGCTGTGACAGCTCGCGCGGCAGCGTCTTGTCCGGGTCCGGCAGCAACTCGGCCGTTCCCCGTATTTCCACGGACCGGTACGGGTTCGCACGGTCGTAGACCGTCAGGCTGATGCGCGGGTCCCGGACGAGGTTTCGCGCCTTCTTCCTTCCTGCGGTCGTGGAGAAGACCACGACGTCCCGCTGCCTCCCGACCCAGACGACGGACGTCTGCGGACCGCCGTCGGGATTCAGCGTCGCCACCACGGCGAAGTTCCTTCCGTCGATCAGCTCCTTCACCGCCGCGTCGAGCGCCACCGGCGCGGGAAGCTCCTCCGTCTTCCGGGCGTTCTTCATTCGTCGTCCTTCGCTTCTCGGTGAGCATGGGATCAGCGCGAGCGGCTGAGGCCGTCTCTCGCGGGGGCACTGACGTGCACTCGCCCATCCTCGGAGGCCACGCCACACAACGGAAGTAGGCACATTTATGTCACGCAAGAACACGTGCACGACGGAGGAGGCTGCGGGCCGCGAGGTCTGTACCGTCCTCGATGTGCTCGGCAGGGTGAGCGGCAAATGGAGCCTCGGCGTCCTGAGCGAAACCACGCGGGGACCTGTCCGATTCGCCGAACTCGAACGCTCGCTGAACGGGATCAGCCGCCGGATCCTCACCCTGACGTTGCGCCAGCTCGAAGCCAACGGCCTGCTGATCCGCACGGTGTACCCCACGGTGCCGCCCAAGGTCGAGTACACCGCCACCGACGAGGCGCGCGAGCTCTACGCCCAGCTCACCGGTCTCACCGCCTGGGCCGCACGCCACGCGCCCGCGACCACCCGGGCCGACCCGCCATCGGATCCGCTCACGATCGCCCGGACATGACCTGGTAATCAGCGCTAGCCAAAGCCCTCGCGATCGTCACGCCGATGCATGGCACTTCGGCGCGGCTTCGGGCGCACCAGGCGGTTGCGCATGGTTGCGGCGTACTACGGGGTACCCAGGACGGTCGCGATGGCATCAGCGATCTCGGCACGTGTCGTCGTGAGGTCCAGCGCGCGCCCGAGACCGCGCCGGGCGAACGCGGCGGCGTTGTCGGGCTGGTCGACGAGAACACCCATGGCCAGAACCGGCGTTGCGCCCTGCACCGCGTCGAGCAGGGATGCCCGGCCGCCGTGCGTCACGAACAGGTCGGCGTGGCGCAGGAGGGCGGGTTGCGGGACGTGCTCGACGACCTTGATGCGAGGGCCGGTGCTCCGCAGGTGCTTCGCAAGGTGACCCGCGGAGACGATCGCGTCGCAGTCGATGGTGGAGAGCGCGGCCATGATCTCCCGGTAGGCGCTCTCCACTACGGCACGCAGATCGGTCATCGCCGTGGTCAAGGTGCCGAGGCTCACGCAGACGAACGGACAGGGCGAGGGAGAACGGTCCAGCCACGCGGGCAG
>NZ_JAIXMK010000235.1:0-3637 GCF_020328095.1 Streptomyces sichuanensis | reverse complement strand
CGGCCGGCAGGGGCACGGGCGGCGTGGCGCCCGTCAGCGGTGCCCCGCCGCGGCCGCCCAGGAGCCGGGGCCGGCGGGGCGGCACGCGCACGCCCAGCGCGGAGACCTCGCCGGCCGGCTCCTCGAACAGCAGGGTGTCCACCACCCGCGGCTCGGGCCCGAACAGCGTGGACACCGCGGGCCGGGGCGTGCCCGTCTGCAGCGCCACCACTTCCCGCAGCACCCCCGTCAGCTGCTCCGCCATCTCGTCGGCGGAGCCGAACCGGCGGGCCGGGTCGGGGTCGGTGGCCCGCACGAGCAGCCGGTAGAAGGACTCGTAGCGGGTGAAGACGGCGATGTTCTCGGGGTCGGGCAGCCGGTCCGCGAAGACGTTGGTGTAGCCCTGGAAGTCGAAGGTCAGCACGGCGAGCGTGCGCGCCACCGTGTAGAGGTCGGAGGCCACGGACGGGCCCACCTCGGCGACCTCGGGGGCCTGGTAGCCGACCGTGCCGTAGATGGGGCCGTCGTGGTCGTCCATGCGGCGCACCGCACCCATGTCGATCAGCTTGAGCCGGTCCTGCTGCTGAATGGCGTTGTCGACCTTGAAGTCGCAGTACAGCAGGTTGCGGCTGTGCAGGTGGGCGAGCGCCTCCAGCGCCTCGATGCCGTACGCGCACGCCTGCTCGACCGGCAGCGGGTCGCGGCGGCCGTCCGGGGTGCGCCGCTCGTTGGCGATCTCCTTGAGGGACTTCCCGCCCACGTACTCCATGACGATGTAACCGTCGAGGCTGCCGGTGCGCTGGTCGAGGTGCTCGACGAAGTTGTAGATGCGCACGATGTTGGAGTGCTCGATCTCCGCGAGGAAGCGCCGCTCGGAGACGGCGGCCGCCAGCGCGTCCTCGTCGCCCGTGTCGAGCAGGCCCTTGAGCACCACCCAGCGGTCGGAGACCGCCCGGTCGATCGCCAGGTAGATCCAGCCGAGCCCGCCGTGCGCCAGACAGCCCGCCACCTCGTACTGTCCGTGCACCACGTCGCCCGGGTGCAGCTTGGGCACGAACGAGTACGGGTGGCCGCACTTGGTGCAGAAGCCCTCCGTGCGGCCGGGCCGGTCGGCGCGCGAACGCCCCACGGGCGCCCCGCAGTCGCTCCTGCTGCAGAACCGCTTGCGCTCGGGCACCTCCGGGTTCTCCAGCACCGCCGAACGGGGCTCCGGGCGGGGCACGCCCGGCATGCTGACCAGCCCCGCACCCAGCTTGTTGCGCCCGG
This sequence comes from Streptomyces sichuanensis, assembly GCF_020328095.1. Lineage (NCBI taxonomy): Bacteria > Bacillati > Actinomycetota > Actinomycetes > Kitasatosporales > Streptomycetaceae > Streptomyces > Streptomyces sichuanensis. The sequence goes on along the minus strand of NZ_JAIXMK010000235.1, from coordinate 2,392 downwards.
AGGCGGCGGCCGTCGAGGGGCCGCTGCGCACCGACACCGAGGGCGCTCCCGTGGCCCCGGAACCGGCGGTCAGCGACCGGGACAGCCGCCCGGACACCGACCGGCGCGAGCCCGAGGACCCCGACGAGCGCGAGGACCGCCCCGAGGGGCCGGACGAGGACCCCGAGGAGCCGCTGCCCGCGCCCTCCGGCGCGCCGCCGCCCCCGCCGCCCGCCCGGGTGACGCCGGTGGCCGGCGAGCCCACCAGCCCGCCCGCCGTGACGACCGGGGCCAGCCCGCACGTGTCGCAGTACAGCTCGCCGCCGCCGACGTCCTCGTAGGCGCCGGCGCAGCCCGGCCGCTGGCAGCTGGTGCCGGTCATGATTCCCCCCTGCCGTCGGTGGGCCCCGAGGCGGTGGACCGCACCGGCGGCGGGGCCATGGCCGCGCTCACGGCCTGCTGGAAGCGCAGGACGGCCTGCTCCGCGGCGAACAGGTCGCAGGGCGCGCTCCACAGCATGCGCCGCGCCGCGTCGTACCGCTCCAGGACGAAGGCGTCCTCCGTCAGCCCCAGCCGGGACGCCTTCGCCTTGTACGCGTCCAGCCGGCCGCGCAGCTCGGCCCGCACGGCCAGCGGCGCGGTCACGGCCGTCAGCGACTCGCGGGCGCGCAGCAACTCCTCCTCGGCGCGCTGCTCCAGGCCCTCCAGGAGCGGCGAGAGCAGGTGCCACTGCGCCCGTCTGCGGTGCTCGGAGGCGGCCGACAGCTGCTCGTAGAGCGCGGTCGGCGGGCCGGAGACCGCGGGCACCTCGGACGCGGCGATCTTCGCCAGGACCTCGACGCGGGCCTGCCGGGCCTCGCCCAGCGTGCGGTCGGCGCGCGAGAGCACGTCGCGCACCCGCACCAGCCGCTGCTCGGCGTCCTGGCGCACGTCCAGGACCGCCTCGACCTCCCGCCGTACGTCCTCCAGGGCGAGGGCGGCGCGGTCGTAGCGGCCGGTGTCCGGGCGGCCGCCGCCCGGCGCGGTGCCGGGGGAGGTGCCGCTCCAGAACGCGAGCGGATCCGATATCACCTCGCACCGCAGTGCGGACAGTTCCCGGTCGATCCGTTCGAGGTCGTCGCCGGCCGGGTGCTCGCCCGGACGCACGCCCACCGCATGGGCGAGGGCCCGCACGCGCTGCAGTTCGGCGGCGAGCAGGTCGATGCGGGCGGGCAGCGCGGACCACACGGAGTCGGCGGCGACCACCACGTCCAGCGCCTGCGCGTACCAGCCGTTCATCCGGTCGACGAGGTCGGTCAGGCTCAGCCGCTCGCTGAGCCGGGCCGGGCCGCCGAGGCCGGCCAGGCCGGCCGTCGGCGGGCCGCCGGGCAGGGTCAGGCCGGTGCCGCGCAGCAGGTCGGTCAGCTCGGACAGCTCGCCGTGGGTGGGCCAGCGGCGGCGCCCGCGCAGCTCACGCGCCGCCTCCAGGGCGTCGGTGTAGGCGTCGAAGTACACCCACAGCTGGGTGATGAGCTGCTCGGTGACCGCCCACCGCGCTCTGGTGGTGCCGGTCAGCTCCGCCCCCTCCAGCAGACGGCGGCCGGCGTGGTCCTGCAGGGCGAGGAGCGAGGACTCGACGGCCTCGTGCTCCGCGCCGAGCCGCGCCAGCGCACGGTCCACCTCCTCGCGGCTCAAGGCCGGCCCGGTGGGCCCCGCGACCGCCATCGATCCCCTCTCCTGTCCGCGGCCCGCGCCGCGCACGAACGCTGTGAACGGTAGTCCTCGCCGGTCGCCGTGCCGGCCGCTCCGTCGGTCCCCGTCGCGCTGTCGTTGCTCCGTGTCCCCTCAGTCCTTGTACTTCGGCTCCGGCGGGGCGGTGATCCCCGTGAGGTCGTGCTCCAGCCACTTGCGGTACGCCTGCATCCAGGGGCTCGCGGTGCCGCCCCGTCGGTAGTCCTCCAGCACTGCGTTGACCCGGCGTACCAGGTCCGTGTCCCCGAGGTTCATCGCCACGCCGTAGGACTCGGTGGTGAACGGTTTGCCGACGAGTCGCACGGACGGGTCCTGGGCCGCCTGTCCGGCGGCCAGGGCGCTGTCGGTGATCACTGCGTCGACCTGTCCCAGCTGCAGCCGGACGAGGCAGTCGAGCTGATTGGGCACGGTGAGCACGAAGGCGCCGTGCGACTCGTGCTTGAGCTCGCTCTCGCCCGTGGATCCTTTGGCCGTACAGACTTTCTTCCCCTTCAAGGTGTCGTCGAACGCCGTGACCGGTGAACCCTTGGGAGCCAGCACCTGCTGTCCGGCCTCGAAGTAGGCCGTGGAGAAGGCGACTTGCTTGATCCGGTCACAGTTGATGGTCATCGTGCGCGCGATGATGTCCACCTTGCCCTTTTCCAGGGCGGGTATGCGCTGGTTCGTGGGGATCGCCAGAAAG
>NZ_JAIXMK010000234.1:0-288 GCF_020328095.1 Streptomyces sichuanensis | reverse complement strand
GGGTATGCGCTGGTTCGTGGGGATCGCCAGAAAGGTGACCTTGCCGGGGTCGCCGAGGACGGCCTTGGCGACGGCCCGCACGAGGTCGATGTCGAAGCCGCTCAGCTCGCCCGTGGCCGGGTCGCGGTAGCCCCACCGGTAGCTGTTCTGGTCGACGCCGGCGACGAGCCGGCCGCGGTTCTTGATGCGCTGCACCGCCGGCCCGTCGGCCGTCGACGGCCGCAGGCTCGCCTCCGGCGCCGCGCAGGCCGCCGGCGCCCGGGCGGCGGCCACGGACGCCCCGTGCGC
>NZ_JAIXMK010000233.1:0-3936 GCF_020328095.1 Streptomyces sichuanensis | reverse complement strand
CGGTGGTCTCCAACCTCACCGGCGGGCTGGCGGACTCGTACACGCCGGACTACTGGGTCCGTCACGTCCGTGAGGCGGTTCGTTTCGCCGACGGTGTGCAGACCCTGCACGAGCTGGGTGTGACGACGTTCGTGGAGGTCGGTCCCGGCGGTGTTCTGAGCGGGATGACGCAGAACTGCCTGGAGGCGGACGAGGTCGTCACCGTGCCCGTCCTGCGTGCCGACCGTCCCGAGCCGCCGGCGATCGTCACCGCTCTCGGTCAGCTCCACACCCACGGTGTCTCCCCGGACTGGCACGCCTTCTTCCCCCGCGGCCGGCGTGTCGACCTGCCGACGTATGCCTTCCAGCGCGAGCGCTACTGGCTCGATGCGCCGCAAGCAGCGGCCCTCGGCGCCCCGGGTGCCCTGGACGCCGAGTTCTGGGACATCGTCGAGAGCGAGGACCGCGAATCCCTCGGTGCACTCCTGGGGCTGCCGTCCGCCGAGCTCGACGTGGTCGCACCCAGGCTGTCCGACTGGCGTCGGCAGCGGCGCGAGCAGTCGACGGCCGACGGTTGGCGCTACCGGATCTCCTGGCAGCCGCTCGGTGACATCGGCGCCACCCCGTCGGGGACCTGGCTCTTCGCAGCACCCGAAGAGACCGAGTGGACGGCGGCGATGCGCACCGGGCTCACGGAGCTCGGCGTCGACCTCGTTCCGCTCGTCGTGCCCGAGGACACCGACCGCCAGTCGTTGACGCACCTGCTCGCGGAGGCCGGACAGGCGGCCGAGGGCATCGTGTTCGCCGCTGCAGGAGGGGGCGCGCTCCAGCGTCTCGTCCTGCTCGTCCAGGCTCTCGGCGACGCCGGGATCGAGGCCCCGCTGTGGTGCGTGACCAGCGGCGCGGTGTCGACCGGCACCTCGGACCCGCTCACCGACCCCGTCGCCGCACAGGTCTGGGGTCTGGGCAGGGTCGTCGCCCTGGAGCAGCCGCAGCGGTGGGGCGGGCTCGTCGACGTGCCCGCCGAACTCGACTCCCGTTCGACGGAGCGGCTGGCCGGTCTGCTGACCCAGGCAGACGAGGACCAGCTCGCCGTACGCGCCTCCGGTGTGTCGGGCCGCCGGCTGGTCCGTGCGCCGCAGAGCGCGGCAGCGGTCGACGCGCCGTGGGCGCCGCGCGGCACCGTGCTCGTGACCGGCGGCACGGGTGCGCTCGGCGGCCACGTGGCCCGCTGGCTCGCCACCGCCGGAGCCGAACACCTGCTGCTCACCAGCCGCCGCGGCCCCGACGCCCCGGGCGCCGCCGCACTCACGGCGGAGCTTGAGGAACTGGGCGCCCGCGTCACCGTCGCCGCCTGCGACGTGGCCGACCGGACCGCGCTCGCCGAACTGCTCGGCCGGCACACCGTGAACGCCGTGGTGCACACCGCGGGCGTACTCGACGACGGCCTGGTCGAATCGCTCACGCCCGAGCGGCTGAACCACGTGCTGCGCCCCAAGGTGGACGCAGCGCTCAACCTGCACGAGCTCACCCGGGACCGTCAGGACGACCTCGACGCCTTCGTGATGTTCTCGTCGATGACCGGTGTCTGGGGCAACGGCGGCCAGGGCGCGTACGGTGCCGCGAACGCCTTCCTCGACGCCCTCGCCGAGCAGCGACGGGCGAACGGCCTGACCGCCCTGGCCATCGCGTGGGGCTCGTGGGCCGACGGCGGCATGGCCGACGGCGCCGCCGGCGACCACCTGCGGCGGCGTGGCGTCCGGGCGATCGCCGCACCGCCCGCGATCGCCGTGCTGCACGGCGCGCTGACCCACGGCGAGACCTGCGTGACCGTCGCCGACGTGGACTGGGACCGCTTCGTCCCCGCCTTCGCCGGCACGCGTCCGTGCCCCCTGCTGCAGGGGGTTCCCGAGGCCCGCACGGCCCTCGAAGCGCTGGCCGAGGCGGCACGGAGCACGGCAGTGCCCGCGTCCGCACTGGTCACCCGCCTCATGGGCGGCACGCCGGGGGAGCAGGAGCGCATCCTGCTGGACCTGGTCCGTGAGCAGGCCGCCACCGTGCTCGGCCACACCGGCAAGGGGGCCTTCGACGCGGACCGGACGTTCCGCGAGACCGGATTCGACTCGCTCACCGCCGTCGAACTGCGCCACCGGCTCAATGCGGCCACCGGCCTCAAGCTGCCCACCACGCTGGTCTTCGACCACCCGACGCCCACCGCACTGGCCCGCCAGCTGCGCGAGGAACTCCTCGGCCGGCACGGGCTCGCAGCGGACGGCCCGCAGGGCTCGGGCCCCGTGGCCGTCACCGCAGTCCCGGCCGACGAGCCCATCGCGATCGTCGGCATGAGCTGCCGGTTCCCCGGCGGCGTCGAGTCGCCGGAGGAGCTGTGGGAGCTCCTGCGATCGGGCCGGGACGCGGTGTCCGGGTTCCCCACCGACCGCGGCTGGGACATCGACTCGCTCTACGACCCGGACCCCGACCGGCCCGGCAGGACGTACGCCCGCGAAGGGGGCTTCATCCAGGGCGCAGACCGCTTCGACGCCGCTCTCTTCGGGATCTCGCCGCGAGAAGCCCTGGCGATGGACCCGCAGCAGCGACTGCTGCTGGAGACCGCCTGGGAGGCGTTCGAGCGCGCCGGCATCGCCCCCGCGTCCGTACGCACCAGCCGTACCGGCGTCTTCATCGGTACGAACGGCCAGGACTACGCCAACGGACTGCGCAACGCACCCCGGGAAATCGAGAGCTACGCACTCACCGGCAAGGCGGCCTCGGTCGTCTCCGGCCGCATCTCCTACGCGTTCGGCCTTGAGGGCCCGGCCGTCACCGTGGACACGGCATGCTCGTCGTCCCTGGTGGCGCTGCACCTGGCCGCCCAGGCGCTGCGCAGCGGCGAGTGCACGATGGCCCTCGTCGGCGGTGTCACCGTGATGACCACGCCGGACATGTTCGTGGAGTTCAGCCGGCAGCGCGGGCTGTCGCCGGACGGCCGCTGCAAGGCGTTCGCGGCCGGGGCCGACGGCACCGGCTGGGGCGAAGGCGTCGGCCTGCTGCTCGTCGAGCGGCTGAGCGATGCCGAGCGCAACGGTCACCAGGTGCTGGCGGTCGTACGGGGTACCGCGGTGAACCAGGACGGTGCGTCGAACGGTCTGACGGCGCCGAACGGCCCGTCGCAGCAGCGGGTGATCCGCCAGGCCCTGGCGTCCGCCGGCCTCTCGCCGGCGGATGTGGACGCCGTCGAGGCGCACGGTACGGGCACGAAGCTGGGCGACCCCATCGAGGCCCAGGCCCTGCTCGCCACCTACGGCCAGGGCCGGACCGAGGAACAGCCGCTGTGGCTGGGGTCGGTCAAGTCCAACATCGGTCACACGCAGGCCGCCGCCGGTGTGGCGGGTGTGATCAAGATGGTCATGGCGATGCGCAACGGCCTGCTCCCGCAGACCCTGCACGTCGACGAGCCGACCGCGCACGTGGACTGGTCCACCGGCTCCGTGCGGCTGCTGACCGAGACGGTGGAGTGGCCCGCGGGCGACCTTCCGCGCCGGGCGGCGGTGTCCTCGTTCGGGATCAGCGGCACCAACGCCCACACGATCATTGAGGAGGCGCCCGCGGCCCCGGCCGTCGAGCCGGCCGGGGAACACGGCCCCGCGCCGGTGAGCGCGCCCGTGCCCGTGCCGTGGGTGCTGTCCGGAAAGACGGAGACGGCGTTGAGGGCACAGGCGGAGCGCCTGCTGTCCTTCGTGGACCGCGACGTGCCACTGGCCGACGCCGGATTCTCGACGGCGACGACGCGGTCGGTGCTGGAACACCGGGCTGCGGTGGTCGGCGCCGACCGGGACGAGCTCCGGGCGGGGCTGGCGGCTCTTGCCGCCGGCGAACCGGCCGCGAACGTCGTGGCCGGGCGGGCCCGCACCGCGGACAAGGTCGGTTTCCTGTTCTCGGGCCAGGGCTCGCAGCGGC
>NZ_JAIXMK010000232.1:0-4381 GCF_020328095.1 Streptomyces sichuanensis | reverse complement strand
CCTGACCCGAGAACAGGAAACCGACCTTGCCCCCGGCGGCCGCGCCCTGGACGACGTGCCCGGCGGACTGGCCGTGCAGAAGGGCGCGCAGCCCGTCGAGGAGTTCCTCGCGTCCCTCGCCCACGACGACCGCCCGGTGCTCGAACGCCGCGCGCCCGGTCGCCAGGGAGAATGCGACATCGCCCGACGGAAGTGCCGCGTAGTCGAGCGTCAGCAGGCGCTCGGCCTGTGCCCTCAACGCCGCTTCCGACTTGCCCGACAGCACCCACGGGACCACCACAGCGCCCGGCTCGGGGGCCGAGGACGGCTCGGTCGCGGCAGGTGCCTGCTCGACGATGACGTGCGCATTGGTGCCGCTGACGCCGAAGGACGACACCGCCGCCCGGCGGACCCCGCCGGTCTCGGGCCATTCCCTCGCCTCGGTCAGCAGCTGCACCGCACCCGCCGACCAGTCCACGTGCGGCGTCGGCTCGTCCACGTGCAGCGTCTGCGGCAGCACGCCGTGGCGCATCGCCATGACCATCTTGATGATGCCGCCGACGCCCGCGGCGGCCTGCGAGTGGCCGATGTTCGACTTCAGCGAGCCCAGCCACAGCGGCCGTTCGCGGTCCCGGTCCCGGCCGTACGTGGCGATGAGCGCCTGGGCCTCGATCGGATCGCCCAGCGTGGTGCCCGTGCCGTGCGCCTCCACCGCGTCGACCTGGTCCGAGGACACGCCCGCGTTGGCCAGTGCCTGCCGGATAACCCGCTGCTGTGCGGGGCCGTTCGGGGCGGTCAGACCGTTCGACGCACCGTCCTGGTTGATCGCCGTGCCCCGGATGACCGCCAGCACCTGGTGACCGTTGCGCCGGGCGTCGGACAGGCGCTCGACGAGCAGCATGCCCGCGCCCTCGGCCCAGCCCGTGCCGTCGGCCCCGGCCGCGAACGCCTTGCAGCGGCCGTCCGCCGACAGTCCGCGCTGGCGGCTGAACTCCACGAACACCGCCGGACTGGCCATGACCGTGACGCCGCCGACCAAGGCCATCGAGCACTCGTCGCTCCGCAGCGCCTGGGCGGCGAGGTGCAGCGCCACCAGCGACGACGAGCACGCCGTGTCAACGGTGACCGCCGGGCCCTCAAGGCCGAAGGTGTAGGAGACGCGGCCGGAGGCGACGCTGCCCGCACTGCCGTTGACGAGGTAGCCCTCAAGCCCGGCCGGGGAGGTGTGCACCCGCCCGCCGTAGTCGTGGTACATCACGCCGGCGAACACACCGGTCCTGCTGCCGCGCACCGAGGCCGGGTCGATGCCCGCGCGCTCGAACGCCTCCCACGAGGTCTCCAGCAGCAGCCGCTGCTGCGGGTCCATCGCCAGCGCCTCGCGCGGCGAGATCCCGAAGAACTCGGCGTCGAAGTCGGCCGCCTCGTGCAGGAAGCCGCCCTCACGGGTGTAGCTGGTGCCCCAGTGGTCGGGGTCGGGGTCGTAGAGGTTCTCCACGTCCCAGCCCCGGTCCTCGGGGAACCCGGAGACCGCGTCCCGACCGGACGCGACCAGGCGCCACAGGTCCTCCGGCGACTGCACGCCGCCGGGGTAACGGCAGGCCATGCCCACGATGGCGATCGGCTCATCGGCCGCAGCGTTTGCGGTGGAGGCGGTCGCCGGCACCGCAGCCGCCTCGTCGGTGCCCACGGCCTCGGTGGTGAGGAAGCGGGCGAGGACGAGCGGATTCGGGTAGTCGAAGATCAACGTGGCGGGGAGGCGCAGGCCGGCGGCCGCGTTCAGGCGGTTGCGCAGCTCGACGGCGGTCAGCGAATCGAACCCGATGTCCTTGAACGAGTCGTCGGCGCCGACCGATTGGGCGTCGGTGTGCCCGAGCACGGCGGCGACCTCGGTGCGTACCAGGTCCAGGACCACCTGCTCGCGCTCGGCCTCCGGCAGTCCGGCGAGCCGCTGCCCGAGCGAGGACGATGCCGCCCGCGCTGTCGCTGCTGCGGTGCGCCGGGCCGGCGCGACCCGGATCAGGCCGCGCAGGACCGGCGGAACGGGCTGCCCCTGCCCGTCCCGGAACGCCGAGGTGTCGAGCCGGACGGGGACCACGGCCGCCCGCCCGGTGGTGAGGGCGGCGTCGAACATCCGCAGGCCCTCCGCCGGCGGGATCGCGGCCAGGCCCATGCGCTTGATGCGCGTGAGATCGGTGTGGTCGAGGCTGCTGGTCATCGCGCTGTCGCTGTCCTGCGCCCACAGGCCCCAGGCCAGCGAAGTGGCCGGCAGGCCCCGGGTGCGGCGGTGCTCGGCGAGAGCGTCGAGGAAGGTGTTGGCAGCGGCGTAATTGCCCTGTCCCGGCGTGCCGAGGGTGCCCGCCACCGACGAGAAGAGCACGAACGCGGACAGGTCGGGGGCCAGTTCCGCGGCGAGTTCGTGCAGATTCAGCGCCGCGTCGACCTTGGGGCGGAAGACGCCGTCCAGCCGCTCGGGAGTCAGCGAACCGATGACGCCGTCGTCCAGTACGCCGGCGGTGTGGACGATCGCCGACACCTGTCGGCCCGCGAGGAGTCCACGGACGGCGTCCCGGTCGGCCACGTCGCAGGCGGCCCAGGTGACGTCGGCGCCCTGCGCGGTCAGTTCGGCGGCGAGCCCGGTCGCGCCGGGTGCGTCCCCGCCGCGGCGGCTGACCAGCAGCAGGCTGCGCACACCGTGCTCGGAGACCAGGTGCCGGGCGAACAGTCCGCCCAGTCCGCCCGACGCACCGGTCAGCAGCACGGTGCCGGAGCCGAGGCCGGGAAGGTTCGTCGCGGAGTCCGAGGCAGTGTCCGGCGCAGCGTCCGATGTGGCGGCGATGCGGGCCAGTCGCGGCACGTGCACCTCACCCGCGCGGATGCGGGCCTGCGGCTCGCCGGAGGCGATCACCCCGGGCAGCAGCCGCCCGAGGTCGGCATCGGCATCGGCGTCGGCATTGGCCTCAGTGTCGGCGTCAGCGTCCACATCGATCAGCACGATACGGCCGGGGTTCTCGCTCTGTGCCGAGCGCACCAGCCCGCGGACCGCCGCCTGGGCCAAGTCGTCCGTGCCGGTCACCAGCACCAGACGGGCCGGCCGGTCCTCCGCCAGCCACCACTGCACCAGCGCCAGGACCGCGTCGGTGACCTCGCGGATCCGGGTGGCGGTGTCCGCGGCGGCACCCGCCGGGCACGGAATGACCACGGCGTCGGCGTCCGGCACCGAGTCCAGCGCCTGCAGGGCAGCCAGGTCCTCGTACGTCACGACCGTCATGGCGTCCGTCACGGACGGCAGGCCGACCGGAGTCCACTCCAGGCCGTAGAGCGAGTCGCCGTCACCCGAGCCGCCGCGCAGCTGATCGGCGGGGACCGGGCGCAGGGTCAGCGAGTCGATCCGTGCGACCGGCTCGCCGGTGCCGTCGGCCAGGACCAGCGACACGGTGGAGGTGCCGGCAGGCGAGACCTTCACGCGCAGGGCGGCCGCCCCGGTGGCGGCCAGGCGCACGCCGCTCCAGGCGAACGGCAGCAGCCCGTGGCCCGTTCCGGCCTCGGGTGCGACCGCACCCAGCCACACGGTGTGCAGGGCCGCGTCGAACAGCGCCGGGTGCAGCCCGTACGCGCCCGCGCCCGTCTGCTCCGGTCCGGACAGTTCCACCTCGGCGAAGAAGTCGTCGCCGCTCCGCCAGGCGGCACGCAGCCCCTGGAAGGCGGGACCGTAGTCGAAGGCCATGTCCGCGAGCCGGCCGTAGAACCCGTCGACGTCCACCGGTTCCGCCCCTGCGGGCGGCCACGCGGCGAGCGAGCCGTCCACGGGTCCCGTGGCGCCGGCCAGCGAGCCGGAGGCATGCCGGATCCAAGGCCGGCCGGACTCGTACTCGTCCCCGTCGTCGATCCGCGAGTGCACGGTCACCGGCCTGCGGCCCGAGCCGTCGTCGGCGCCGACACGCACCTGCAGGGCGACGCCGCCGCGCTCGGGCACGAACAGCGGGCTCTCCAGCGTCAGTTCGTCGAGCAGATCGCAGCCCACGGCGTCGGCCGCCGTGACCGCCAGTTCGACGAACGCGGTTCCCGGCAGGAGGACGACCCCGTCCACGGCGTGGTCGGCAAGCCACGGGTGCGTGTGCAGGGAGAGCCGGCCGGTGAACAGCTGCCCGTCGCCGTCTGCCAGCGGAACGGCGGCACCGAGCAGGGGGTGGCCGGCCTGGCCCTGACCCACCGCACGCATGTCACCGACCGAGGCGGGTGCGTCGAGCCAGTAGCGCTCGCGCTGGAAGGCGTAGGTGGGCAGGCCGACGCGGCGGGCGCCGGGGAAGAACGCGTGCCAGTCCACTCCGGCACCGCTGACGTGCAGCTGGGCGTAGGCGGTGACGATCGCCAGCGGCTCGGGACGGTCGGCACGCAGGACGGG
>NZ_JAIXMK010000231.1:0-4396 GCF_020328095.1 Streptomyces sichuanensis | reverse complement strand
GGTCCTGCCAGGGCTTTCTTGCATTTACCGGTACGTGGCTACCCGGCTATACGGCCACCACGCGGCCGGTCGCTTCGCCGTTTCCGTTCTCGTCGCGGTCCGGCCCGTCTCCTCCGCCACCTTCCTCCAGCGACTCTGCATGCCGTTCCGCCCAGCCTCGCAATGCGGTGTGAACGGCGCGGTCCATATGGCGCAGTCCGCGGAGGTCGAGCTCCAGGCGGTGCCCGCCGCGGCGCAGTTCCTCCAGCTCGTCCAGCAGCTTCGGCAGCCGCAGGAAGGTGGCGTTGCCGAGGATCCGTACCCGCAGCACGCCGGCCGGCGTCTTCACCGTCTCGATGTGTACGTGCGAGGTCTCCCAGGCGGACTTGGCGACGGCCATCAGCAGGCCGACGATCACGCCCTCGAAGAGATTGGTGACCACGATGGCCACGGTCGTGGTCACCAGTACCGCGACCTCGCCCCGGTGGTCCTTCCAGAGCGGGCCCAGCTCCTTGCCCGGAATCAGCTTCCAGCCGGCGTGGACGAGGACGCCGGCCAGCGCCGCCACCGGAATGAGCTCAAGCGCCCACGGCAGCAGGGTCGCGAAGACCAGCAGCCACACCCCGTGCAGCACCCGGGACGCCTTCGTGCGGGCGCCGGCACTGACGTTGGCGGAACTGCGCACGATCACGGCGGTCATGGGCAGCGCGCCGAGCACTCCGCAGACGGTGTTGCCGGCGCCCTGGGCGATGAGTTCCTTGTTGTAGTCCGTGTGGGTGCCGTCGTGCAGTCGGTCGACGGCCGCCGCACTGAAGAGTGACTCCGCCGACGCGATGAGAGCGAAGGCCAGCACCGTGCCCAGCACCCCGAACTCCGTCAGACGGGCGAAGTCTCCACCACCCGGTGGCTGAATCGCGTCGAGGATTCCGCGGACCTGGACCCGGTCGACGGGCAGCTGCAGCAGCCCGACCACGGTGGTGGCCAGTGCGACCGCGGCCAGGGGGCCGGGGACGATGCGCGCGGCACGCTGCCAGTGGGGCCACAGGACGAGCACGGCTGCGGTTCCTCCACCGACGGCCACTGCGGCCATCGCGTCGCCCGAGGCGAGGGTGTCGGTCAGCAGGGTCACCAGTCCGCCCAGCTTTTCGAGGCCGCCGGCCGGCGCGTCCGCGTCGGCGATCGCGTACAGCTGGCCGGCGATGAGCACGACCCCGATGCCGGCGAGCATCCCCTGCACCACGGCGACGGAGATGGCGCGGAACCAGCGCCCCAGCTTGAGCAGCCCCATGGCCAGCTGCAGCAGGCCGGCGGTGAGCACCAGGACGCCGAGCGCCCTGAGCCCGTACTCCCGTACGGCTTCGTACACCAGCACCGTCAGCCCGGCCGCGGGGCCGCTGACCTGCATGCTGCTACCCGGCAGCAGACCGGTGAGGAGCCCACCGACGATGCCGGTGACGAGTCCGAGCTCGACCGGCACACCGGACGCGACGGCGATGCCGACGGACAGCGGCACGGCTATGAGGAAGACGACCAGCGACGCGGTGAAGTCCGCCCGGAGGTTGGCCCTGAGGTCAACTTTGGCGACGACGTTTCGGACACGGCGGAAGAGAGTCTTCTGCATGAGGATTGCCTCCAGCGCGCTCTGAGCGCGCGCAGCGATGCGATGAGGATCGTTGCCTGACAGATGGAGTGGAGAGGGGTGGAGAGGGGTGGAGAGGGGGCGGAACGGAGCGTCGTACGAGTAGTCGAACTGGTCAGCGGGTTCAGCGGTGCGGCGGGCGGCGGGTGGCAGGCAGCGGGCGGGAGCGGGCTGACGCGGACACAGGCACGGACAGCACGGGCACGGACACAGTCGCGGACACGGGCACGGGCACCATGGGGCGAGCGAGCACGGCTCCGCTGCCGGACGTCGGAACGGACGTCGGCGCAGACCCCGGTACGGGCATCGGCGCTGTCGTCCCCTGCAGCTCCGTGCCGTTAATAACTCGACCATATTTTGGCCAAGTCGTGGTGCAGATCAGCGAGTTGGTTTGTAACCACGATGTAAACGAGGAGTCGGGAAAGGGGAGATCCCGCTTCCGATCGCCCCGGCGGACGGCTGTACGGAGCCGGCCCTTCCCCGGTGCGCCACCGGTCCCGAGGTGTGGACATGGGCCGTGCGCTCGGCCGCCGGAGTGCGAAGATGCCAGTCACACCCACAGTGCAGCCAAGAGGTGAGGCCCCCGTGACCCAGAAAGTCGCCGTCCTCGGCACCGGCAAGATCGGTGAGGCGCTCCTCAGCGGCATGATCCGGGCCGGCTGGTCGAAGCACGACCTGATGTGCACGGCCCGCCGCCGCGAGCGCGCCGAAGCGCTGCGCAGCCGCTACGGCGTCGAGGTGGTGAGCAACATCGAGGCCGCCAAGGCGGCCGACACCCTCATCCTGGCCGTCAAGCCGCAGGACATGGCGCTCCTCCTCGACGAGCTCGCCCCCCACCTGCCGGCCGACCGGCTGGTCATCAGCGCCGCCGCCGGTGTTCCCACGGCCTTCTTCGAGGAGAAGCTTCCGGCCGGCACCCCTGTCGTACGCGTCATGCCCAACACCCCCGTCCTCGTCGACGAGGGGATGTCCGTCATCTCCGCCGGCTCCCACGCCTCCGAGGCCCACCTCCTGCGCACGGAGGAGATCTTCAAGCCGGTCGGCAAGACGCTGCGCGTCCCGGAGACCCAGCAGGACGCGGCAACCGCCCTGTCCGGCTCCGGACCGGCCTACTTCTACTACCTCGTCGAAGCCATGACCGATGCCGGCATCCTCCTGGGCCTGCCCCGCGACAAGGCGCACGACCTGATCGTCCAGGCCGCCATCGGCGCCGCGGTCATGCTGCGCGACAGCGGCGAGCACCCGGTGAAGCTGCGCGAGGCCGTCACGTCCCCCGCCGGCACGACGATCAGTGCGATCCGCGAACTGGAAAGCCACGGTGTACGGGCGGCCCTGATCGCCGCTCTCGAAGCCGCTCGTGACCGTAGCCGCGAACTGGCCTCCGGCCAGGCATAGCCCAAGACGTTCAGATCATCGGCCCTCCGGCAGACCGACCTCTGCCGGAGGGCCGACGTGTTTTCCACGGGCCGGTGTTCTTCACACGGGCGGCAGCAGGCCGATGGCCCGGTACGCCGCGTCGACGGTCGGCCGGGCGAGCCCCCGTGCCCGTTCGGCCCCCGCCCGCAGAACGTCGTCGACCTGACCGGGGTCGGCGCACAGCTGTGCGTGCCGCTCCCTGATCGGGCGCAGCAGTTCCACGACGGCCTCGGCCGTGTCCTTCTTCAGCGCGCCGTACCCGGAACCCCGCGTGCTGTACTCCGCGGCCAGGTCCAGTGGCTTGCGGCCCGTGCATCCCGCGAGGATCTCCAGCAGATTCGCGACGCCGGGCTGGGCCTCGGGGTCGTAGGCGACCTCGCTCCCGCTGTCGGTCACCGCACGCATGATCTTCTTGCGGACGACGTCCGCCTCGTCGAGCAGATAGACGATGCCCGACGTCTCGGCGTGCGACTTCCCCATCTTCGACGTCGGGTCCTGCAGGTCCATGACGCGCGCCGCCACCGACGGCAGCACGGCCCTCGGCACGACGAACGTCGCTCCGTAGCGCTGGTTGAACCGCTCAGCCAGGTCCCGGGTGAGCTCGACGTGCTGCGCCTGGTCGTCGCCGACCGGTACCTCGTCCGCCCCGTAGGCCAGGATGTCCGCGGCCATGAGCACCGGATAGGTCAGCAGAGACAGCCGGACGCTTCCGCCGCCGGCCCGCTCCCGCGCGGCCTTCTCCTTGTACTGGATCATCCGCCGCATCTCGCCGTCGGTGGCCGTGCACTCCAGGAGGTAGGAGAGGCGCGTGTGCTCGTGGACGTGGCTCTGTACGAACAGGGTGCAGAGCTCGGGGTCGAGCCCGGCTGCGAGGAACAGCGACGCCGTCTGCCGGCTGAGCCTGCGCACGCGGGCCGGGTCGTGATCGACGGTCAGGGCATGCAGGTCGACGACGCAGAAGAGGGCGTCGGCCCGGTGCTGGTCGGCTTGGACCCACTGGCGGAGGGCCCCCAGGTAGTTGCCGAGGGTGAGGTGGCCGGAGGGCTTGATGCCGCTGAAGATGCGTGTCATGGCTCTGCTTGTCTCCTCTGGGGCGGGACCGCCACCACGGACAGCAGAACGGCCGCCCGAGGCGGGCGGCCGGTTGGTTGCATGCGCAAGGCTGGGCCGCCGTCAGGCGGCCCACCACTGCTGGGTGAGCGCATGCTTGGTCACAGGACGACGGTAGCCCGCGAAACCCACTTGCGCCACGGGTTTGATGCGGCCTACACGAGCGTGTAAGGTTCTTCGAGTTGCCACGGCGTCCCAGGGATGCCGGGGTGGCACTTCGAGCCGCACCGGCGGCACATCACCACTGCACGG
>NZ_JAIXMK010000230.1:0-4416 GCF_020328095.1 Streptomyces sichuanensis | reverse complement strand
CAGCTGCACTTCGGCTCTTCCCGGCGTGCTGCGCGGTGCTGTCAGGACCATAGGGCGGCGCCGGGAATCGATGCAACCTCCTCGGTAAAATTGTGCACCGGCTAGACCCTGCGGAAGGTGACACGCGAGACTGTCCGCACCAAACCAGGGGAGGAACCGGCATGCCACCAAGGACGGCACCGACGGGACGGCAGCAGAGGCTCGGCGCCGAGCTGCGGAGGATGCGTGAGCAGGCCGGTCTCTCACCCCTGGACGCCGGCCGCGAGCTGGGTGCCGACCGTACGCGCATCAGCAACACCGAGGCGGGCCGCCTCGGGTTGAGCCCGGAAAGAATCCGGACCTTTGCGCGCATCTACTCGTGCCCCGACAGCAAGTACGTAGACGCTCTTGTTGCCATGGCGGACGAACGGGGTAAGGGATGGTGGGAGGAGTACCGGGGAGCACTATCCCCGAGCACGCTCGACCTTGCAGAGCTGGAATATAACGCTTCCAGCTTGACGGTACTTCAGCTCGCGTACATCCCGGGACTTCTCCAGACCGAAGAATATGCGCGCAGCCTATTTCTGAACACCGTTCCACCACTCGCCCCAATAGATGTTGAGCGCCGCGTATCGTTCCGGATGCAACGGAAGTGCGTCATGCAGAGAACCCCGGCAACTCCCTGCACCTTCGTGATCCATGAGTGCGCCCTGCGGATGCTTCACGCTGGTGTGGACGGGCAGCGCCGACAGCTCGACAGATTGATCGATGTCAGCAGCCATGAGGGAGTCACTGTTCGCGTGATCCCCTTCGCTGCCGGATCGTTTCCGGGGGCGAACACGTCCGCAACTTACGCCGAGGGTGCAGTCTCGAAGCTCGATACAGTTCAGATCGACACTGCCCACGGCTCGCTATTTCTCGACGCCGAAGCGCACCTAGAGAACTACCGAAGCATTCTGAGGTACGCCAAAAAGACTGCCCTTACTCCCAAGGAGTCAAGGGATTTTATCCGCAGCATCGCAAATCAACTGTGAAGGCATGGAGATGTCGGAAGTCACGTGGAAGAAGTCGTCTTTCTCTGGCGATAGAGATGAATGTGTGGAAGCGGGGGAGCTCAACGGAAAGGTCGTGATCCGGGAAAGCGACGACCCCGAAGTGATCGTGTCCACCACGCCCGCCAAGTGGCGCGCCTTCATCCTCGGCGTCAAGGCCGGCGAGTTCGACCACCTGATCTAGCGATCTTCCACGCCCAAGAGCCCTCCATCTTCGCAGGTGGGGGGCCTTTGGCATATGCCGGTGCAATTGTTTTCCGGTGCACTATTGCACCGCGGCTTGAGCGGCGCTACGTTCTCCCCCTGCACCGCCGCGTCGGGCGGACGACAGGCGAGACCGCGTCCGGCGCCCCGGTGTAACTCCCGCGCGACTTCGGAGGGTTGAGCGGGAGTCCCCCGAAGCTCTCTCCCCCCGTGCCTTCCTCGCTGGGGGGAGAGAGCGTCCCCCACCCCGCGCAAGGGAGTGCACAGGGCAAATGGCACAGGCGGCCGGAGAAAAGGCACGCGCCGCACTACAAGCGGCACTTGCCAAAGAGGCGACACACCCAGACGAGGGGCGCCGGCGCATACTCGGACAAGCGCTCATTACCAACACCAAGGGACACCCCCTCATGGTGACCAGGCCCTCGGGCTCCCTTGAACTTCCCGGCGGCGAATCCAAAATGGAGGAACCCGCCGTACGGCCCGCCGCCTACGCCCTGCGCCGCCTCGGGCTCCACATGACCCCCGGCCCGCTCCTGGCCGTCGACCACATGGAAGCCATCCCCCTTGGCGCCTATGGCGACCGCCTCACCTTCATTTTCTACTGCGGACAGCTCCCCGAACCCGAGGCCGAGGCCCTGCCCGCCGGCCCGCTACCAGACGACGTGACCGGAGTGCAGTTCTTGCACCCGGCCTACCTTCACCCGAGCCTGACCCCGTACGACCGTCGGTGCCTCGACGCCGCACTCGCAGCCCTCAAGGACAAGACCGGCGCCCCCTACCTGCGCAACGCGCTTCGGATCACTCACCCTCACGCCTTGCCCGCCTGACCCTCGACTGCACCTCGCCCCGGAGGACCCATGCACGCAGTCATCGCGAGCCCCCAGGAAGACAAGTACCTCGTGGCCCGTCCCGGCGCCCGAGCCGGCCTGAAGATCGAAAGGGCCCACTACCGCGAGCTCGCCGCGGCCGTCGACGCCGCCCTCCCCGTCCCCTCCTGGCTCGTCACCAACGCGCACGAGACATGGGGTCTCAACCTCACCAGCGAACGCACCGACCAAGCCGTGATCGTCCGCCCCGAGACCGCCCTCGGCTACAGCCGCGCCACCTGGGAAATCTGCCTCGGCTGCAACTTCCAGTGCGCCCACTGCTACTTACCCGAAAGGCCGTTCGCCGGGCTACCCCTCGGGGAGAAACTCCGACTCCTGGCCATGCTCCGCGACGCCGGTGTGCTGTGGCTCCAGATCACCGGCGGCGAGCCCCTGATCGATAGCGACTTCCCCGCCGCCTACGAACACGCCTACTGCATGGGCATGTTGATCGAGATCCTGACCAACGGGTCACAACTGCACCGCCACGTCGACATGCTCGCGCAGATGCCCCCGCACAAGGTCACCGTCTCCCTCTACGGAGCCACGCCCGAATCCTTCGACGCGCTCACCCGCACGAAGGGCTCGTTCAAGAACACCATGCGAGGACTTACCGCAGCGCAGGCCGCCGGCGTCCCCGTCGAGCTGACCCTGATCATCACCAAGCACAACGCGCACGAGCTCGCCGACATGCGCGCCCTCGCCGAGCAGTACGCCGTCACCCACTCCGAATACTCGAACATCAGCCCCACCTACGCCGGCGGCGCGGCCCCGCTCGGCTCACAGGCCCCCGACTTCATCAGCAAAGAATCCGTCTTCACCGGATGCCCAGCCGGCCACACCTTCTTTCACGTCGATCCCCACGGCCACGCGACCATGTGCAAGATCGGCCGCGAAAACCCGATCAACCTCATGACCGACGGGCTCGACGGCCTGCTGCGCCTGCCGAAGATCGCAGACGCCCAAATGCTTCGCACCGGAGGCTGTAGCGAGTGCGCACTCTCGGCCACGTGCCGAGTCTGCCGACCCCTCGCTCGGGCCTATCAGGAAGCGAAGGCACCACTGCACACCTACTGTCAGCACGGCAACTAAGGAGACAGCGCAATGACCGCTGTACCAGTGGAGATCACGACCGGGCCGCCCACGCTCACCCTCGCGCCGGCCCCCGCCCAGCAGCCGGCACCCGAGCCCGCCGGCATCGTGGCCGTCGCCGACATCGAGACCCTCGCCGCCGGCTCGACCCCCGGCTGCAACGACGACAACCCGTACCAGTAACCGACAACACCCTCACCGGGCCCCACAGCGTTCATACGCTGTGGGGCCCGCTCGTCATGCCACAGGGAGGCACGCTCTTGCCTACGACCCGCACAGCGTTCGAAGACCTACCCGCCACCGTGCGCGCCGCCATCGAGGAACGCACCGGACCCGTAATCGAGGTCGAGACCACCTCGGCCGGCTTCAACAGCCAATTCTCCGCCCGCGTCACCGGCAGAGCCGCCGTCGTCCACCTCAAGGGGCTTCGAAGCGATCACCCCCGCGCATGGACACAGCGCCGCGAGGCGGAGGTGAACGCCCACGTGTACGCGGTCGCCCCCGCCCTACTCTGGCGCCTCGAAGTCGGCGGATGGGACCTGCTCGCCTTTGAGGCCCTCCACGGCCACCACGCCGCCTACACCCCTGGGTCGCCAGACCTACCGAAGGTCGCGGCTACCCTCCAAGACCTCGGCGCCGTGCCCTGCCCAGACATCGAGCTACGCCACGCCGAGCAGCGACTGCACGCCTACGTCGCCCACCCGTCGCACGCCGAGCTCTTCGCCGGCCCCGCTCTACTCCACACCGACCTGAACAATGAGAACGTGATCGTCGTCGACAAGCGGGCCCTGCTCGTCGACTGGGCATGGGCCACCCGCGGGGCCCCCTGGCTCGACGCCGCGTACTGGGTGATCTGGCTCATGGCTGCCGGCGGACACACCCCGGAGTCCGCCGAGGCATGGGCAGCGCGCGTCCCTTCCTGGCACACCGCCTCACGAACAGGCATCGACGCCTTCGCCGCCGCCAACGCGAACATGTGGGAAGAGATCGCCGGCGACGAGCCCGACGAGTGGACCACGCGCCTGCTGCACGCTGCCCGAGGCTGGTCTGCCTACCGCACCGCCCGCTGATTCCGTCCGCCTGCCAGCCACGCCCCCGGCCTGGCAGGCGGACCCACGTCCGGCACGTTCAGCTCAACACCGTGACGCGATGAACGCGCCCACACCTGCCCCCGAGGCCCCACCCGGCTATCGGTTGCGTACGGTTTAACAAAGACCTACCTT